>CAZDBQ010000126.1:0-9426 GCA_964503765.1 uncultured Planctomycetia bacterium
TCAAAGGGAGTCGAGCTGAGGGGCGATGATAAAACCAGGGCGCTTGTCTCAGGGGTTAAGAAGGCCACCGAAGACGATTGGCGTAAGGAATACCTGGATCTGATTCTATCGATAAGGGTTGTGAAGGACGCCCGTCAGGCGATTTCCCACATTCAGAAATATGGATCGCAGCATTCGGACGCGATCGTAACCGAGGACAAAAAAACGGCCGCCGTGTTTACGGAAAACGTGGACAGCGCCTGCGTTTTTGTTAATTGTTCGACAAGATTTAATGACGGGGGCGAGTTTGGGATGGGCGCCGAGATGGGGATATCGACGGACAAACTTCACGCGAGGGGGCCCATGGGCCTTGAGGAGTTGACCTCGTATAAGTACGTGGTGCTGGGGCGCGGCCAGGTCAGAGGATAGGCATGCGGATAGGGATCTTTGGAGGGAGCTTCAATCCGATTCATAACGGGCATTTGAAGCTGGCGCGGGAAGCGCACTCCGAGTTAAACCTCAGCAAAGTTTTTTTTGTACCGTCTCGCCAGACACCGCTTAAGCCGAAGCATGAACTTTTGCCCGAGGCGCTTAGAGTCAAGCTCCTGAGGGCCGCCTTAAAAGGGTTTCCTGATTTCTCAATTTCGTTGTGCGAGATGAAGAGAAAAGGACCCTCTTTTACGGTCGATACGCTTAAACTATTCAAAAAGAAATGGGGCGGCCGGGCCGTTCTTTTTTTTCTTTCCGGAGCGGATACGCTGAGGAATCTGCCGCGATGGAAGTCCTTGAGCGAGGTTTTGAAGCTTTGCCGGTTTGTCGCGATGACGCGCCCCGGCACTCAGGTGAAAAAAGTTCCGGCGCCTGTTTTGTTTATGCCACTGGAGGCCTTGCCAGTCTCGGCTTCGGATATTCGGAAACGATTGAAATGCGGCAAAAGCGTGCGTGGCCTAGTGCCCGCGGGGACTGAAAAGATCCTCACAGAATATTTCAAGAAAAAAAGGGAGGTTTAAAATCGAAGCTAACGAGAAAATAGATTTGATATGCAGCTCCGCCTATGAAAGAAAGGCGGACGAAATCGTCATAATGGAGATGCAGAAGAGGACTTCGTTATGCGATTTTTTTATAGTGATGAGCGCTCCCTCATCGGTGCGCGCGAAGGCGATCGTGGATAACATTGAGGACACGATGGAAAATGAGGGCTTGCGCGCCAAGCACAAGGAAGGCTACCAGGAGGGGCTCTGGATACTTCTGGATTATGGCGACGTCATCGTGCACGTTTTTTATCATGAAAGCCGAAAATTTTATGATCTTGAGCATCTTTGGGGAGATGCGCCCAAGAGAAATTACTTAACCTAAGGGACATTAAATAGTATGTCAGCGATCAAGGAAGGGCTGGGCCAATTACTGAAAGAAGCTTTGAGCGGGACGCTTGGCGGCGGGAAGGATCTCGGAGATATCGCGTCGTCGTTTGAAGCGCCGCGCGAGGAAAAATTTGGCGATCTTTCCACCAACATTGTTTTTAGGCTCGCGAAAGAAATGAAGCGGCCTCCGCGTCCTTTGGCCGAAGAAGTGCAGAAGAGCCTGGAGACGCTCGTAAGGCGGGGCACTTTAAAAGACCGGATTTCAAAAATTTCGGTTGAAGGGCCGGGCTTCATCAATTTTTATTATTCCAATAAAGAAATCGCGAACGTTCTTTTAAAGATAAAAAAGGAAGGCAAGGATTTCGGCAAGCCTAAGAATATCCAGAAGAAAAATATTCTTCTCGAGTTTGTAAGCGCCAATCCGACCGGGCCCTTGACCGTCGCGCACGGGAGGCAGGCCGCGCTCGGGGACTCCTTGGCGATTATCCTCAAGTTTTGCGGCCACGCGGTGACGAAAGAGTACTACAACAACGATGAAGGGGTGCAGATAGAAACACTCGGAAAATCAACGGAATTGCGGGCACGGGAGATTTTGGGTGGACAGACGCTAGAAATGCCTGAAAATTTTTACAAAGGGGCCTATCTTGTCGATACAGCGAAAGAGCTCATCGCCAAAAAAGGGGAAGCCTTGATGATGCTAGCTCCGGAAGAGCGCATGCGGATTTGCGCTGATTTCGCCAAGGAAACAATTCTACAAGGGATTAAAAAGGATTTGAACGACTTTGGCGTTACGTTTGATCATTATTTCAGCCAGGGCGAACTCATGAAATCCGGCAAGGTCGAGCGCGCGCTGGAAGCTTTAAAGAAAAAAGGGTTTGTGTACGAACAAGACGGCGCTGTCTGGTTCAAGTCCACTCACTTCGGCGATGACAAGGACCGCGTTCTTATAAAAAGCGACAAATCTTACACGTATCTTTTGCCGGATATCGCCTACCACGAGGAAAAGTTCAGGAGAAAGTTTGACTTCTTGATTGATATTCTTGGGCCGGACCACCATGGCTATATCCCCAGAATCAAAGCGTCGATGGAGGCCCTGGGCTTTCCAAAGGGCGCCCTGGAAATATTGATCGCGCAGCTCGTGACCCTCTTTGAAGGGGAAAAAACCCTTCGGATGTCCACGCGGGCGGGTGAATTCGTGACCCTAAGGGAGATTCTGGATGAGGTGGGCAAAGACGCCGGGCGCTTTTTCTTTTTGATGCGGAAGTTTGACGCACACCTGGATTTTGACTTGGCGCTGGCAAAAAGCCAGACGCCTGAAAACCCTGTTTTCTATATCCAATACGCCCACGCGAGAATTGAAAGCATTAAAAAAACGTGTGAGGAAAAGAGCGGTGAGATCTCGTGGGGGAGCGAGGACTGTTTGGCCGCGCTCTCAAACCCCGCGGAAATACGCTTGATGAGAGTGTTGTCGCAATACGAGGACGCTATTCTGGGGGCTGAAAAAACCCTTGAGCCCTATCGTCTCGTGCCTTATCTGATGGAATTGGCGGGCACGTTCCATAAATTTTACGCTGAAAACCGGGTCGTGACCGAAGATGCGGCATTGACTCAAGCGCGCATGATGCTTGTGATTTCCACTCAGGCCGTTTTGCGTTCTGGTTTGGGACTTCTAGGAGTATCCGCTCCTCTAAAGATGTAGTGAGCCGTGTGTTATGTTTGAAACCCTCGAATTTTATTCCGGCAAAGAAATCCATTTCGATTCTCTGACGAAGCGTTTGTTTGATTTTGGCTATCAACGCCAGGATCAGGTAAGCGCTCAAGGGGAATTCGCCGTCCGCGGCAGTATTGTGGACATTTTCCCCGTTCATTTCACCCTGCCCGTACGCCTTGAGTTGATCCACGAGACGGTTGAAAGCATCCACACCTTTGACCCCGCCACCGGTAAAAGGCTTGAACCCCACAGAATGGTGATACTGATTCCTGTAAAGGGGACCCTGGGTGTTCAGGCGCCGCTCGACCCCTTCGTTGACATCGAGATCGGCGACGTGGTGGTTCATGTCCTCCATGGCATCGCCCGCTACCGCGGCATGAAGTCATTAAAAAATAAGGCTAACCGGGAAGAAGACCATTTTGCGCTTGAGTTTGCCGACAAAAATGTTCTTTACGTGCCGACGCGGGATTTAAATTTAATCCAGCGCTACCGGGCGTTCGGGAAGATCAACCCTGAGTTATCAAAATTAGGCACTAAAACGTGGGAACGATTGAAGGCGAGAACGGAGAGGGGAGTGGTCTCTTTCGCGGGCGAACTGCTTCAGATGCAGGCCAAGCGGCAGTCCCTGAAAGGCTACGCATTCAAGAAGGATACGGATTGGCAGCGGAGGCTGGAGAAAGAGTTTCCCTATGAAGACACGGTTGACCAGGTGGAAGCCACACGGCAGGTAAAGAAGGATTTGGAGTCCACCACTCCGATGGACAGGCTTCTTTGCGGCGATGTGGGATACGGAAAAACAGAAGTGGCTCTAAGGGCCGCGTTTAAGGCGGTCATGGACGGCAAACAGGTGGGAATGCTGGTTCCGACCACCATCCTGGCCGAGCAGCATTTAAATACGTTTTGCGAGCGCATGAAAAGCTTTCCCGTCAATGTCCGGATGCTCTCGCGTTTCCAAACCCGAGGGCAGCAAAAGGAAGTGGTTAAGGAGGTCAGCAGCGGAAGCTGCGACATTGTCATCGGAACGCACCGACTTTTGTCACCGGATGTCTCCTTTAAGGATTTGGGCCTCGTGATTATTGACGAGGAACAGCGTTTTGGAGTCCGGCACAAAGAGCATTTAAAAAGGTTGAGACTCCTGGTGGATGTCTTGACGCTCACGGCAACGCCTATTCCCAGGACACTCTATCTTTCGCTGACGGGCGCCAAGGACATGTCCACGATCAACACGCCTCCGAAGAACAGGAGGCCGGTGAAGACGATTGTATCGGAGACGGACGACAAAATAATCCGTGAGGCGATTTTGAAGGAGCTGGCGCGTAAGGGGCAGATTTTTTTTATTCATAACCGGGTCAAAGGCATAGAAACCGTCGCCAAGCGATTGGGTGGGCTAGTGCCGGAGGCGAGGATCGCGGTAGGCTATGGCCAGATGCCCTCTAAAGTTCTTGAATCCATCATGAAAAAGTTTATCCACGGTGACATTGACCTTTTAGTTTCCACGACGATCGTAGAATCAGGAATCGATATTCCCAATGCCAATACCCTGATCGTTAACCGCGCGGATCATTTCGGGCTTTCCGAGCTTTATCAATTGAGGGGCCGGGTCGGGCGGTTTAACCGCGACGCCTACGCGTACTTTCTAATCCCGAAAGGGGCCGTGTTGACGGACGAATCCAGGAGGAGGCTGGACGCCATAGAACGGTTCACGTATTTGGGTTCGGGCTTTAACGTGGCGATGGAGGATTTGGAAATCCGGGGAGCAGGAAACATCCTCGGAACCGAGCAGCATGGCTATATCGCGACGGTGGGGTTTGATCTTTACTGCCGAATCCTGAAGGAAACGGTAAAGAATTTGTCTAAAACTTAGTCAGTGTGGTATAGTAATCCATCAACTCACCCAAGATTAAAACAGGAAAATAAAAAATGCGATTTCTAGCGTACACGATTTTAAGTCTGACAATTTTTTTGACGGGTTGCCTCACAAAGAAGACAGATTCCGTTTTAGCGCGATTTGACGGGCAGACGGTCACCAAGACCGAGTTCATGGATAAAGTGCGAAACCTCCCCAAGAACCTTCAGGGCCTGGCGATTCAAAGAAAGAAAGACTTTGTCGAGGAGATGGTGGATGAGCGTTTTCTAGTCAAGGAGGCTAAGAAACGTAATATCGAAAGCCAGGAAGAGGTCAGGGAGGTTCTGGAGGCCGCGCGTAAAAAAATTATAATCGCGAAATTGATAGAGATTGAAGTGGATAGGAAAATAACGATGGAGCCGGACGAGGCCCTAAAGTTTTACGAATCTCACCGGGATGAGTTTATGACGCCCGTTCTTTTGCGCGCGTCCCATATTCTTGTGGCCACCGAGGAGGAGGCTAAGGCGGTTAAAAAAGAGCTGCAGGGGGGCGCTGATTTTGAGGAGTTGGCGCGGAGCCGGTCGCTCGACAATACTTCCATCCGGGGCGGGGACGTGGGTTTTTTTCAAAAGGGCCAGCTAATCCCTGGATTTGAGGAAGCGGCTTTTAGCTTGAGAAAAGGCGAGATCAGCAACGTTGTTAAGACGCAGTTTGGTTTTCACGTGATTAAGCTGACGGACCGCGCGGAGCCTTCGCTTCGTGATTTTAAGCTGGTCAAGGGCATCGTTGAAAAACAAATACGGAATGAGAAGAGAGCCAAGCTCTTCAAGGAATTTATCCAAAAAACAAAAGGGAACATCAAGGTAGAAATAGACCAGCAAGCGCTGGAAGCGCTCACGTTGGAAGGCATAGCTAAGTCATAAGGTAAATCGGGAACGAGACTATGAGCATTAAAACAAAAAGAAATCTATCGGTATTTGCGCTTTTATTGGCGGCTCAGATGCTGTTTGTGGCCGCGCGACCGGCGGTTGCCGCGGAGATTTTAGAGCGGATCATAGCGGTTGTGAATGACGAGATCATCACTGAACAGGACCTGCAGCTCATGATGGCGCCTGTCGTGGCTCAATACAGGACGAGGTTTACCAGCGCCGAACTTGAGGAGAAGCTCAAAGATGCCCGTCGCGATTTCCTCAATAAAGTCATTGAAGATAAGCTTATCTTGAGCGAGGCCAAGCGAAGGCAGGTGATCGTCAAGGATATTGAAGTTGAGGACATGCTCTCAGAAATTAGAAACAAATTCCCGAGCCGTGAGGTATTTTTAAAGTCTCTGGAAGACCAGGGCTTGACGGAAAAAAAGCTCTGGAACCGATTTTATGATCAGCTCATGACTCAGAAGCTGATCACTTTCGAGGTAAAGTCCAGGGTCTCCGTCTCACCGGGAGAAGTGAACGCCTATTACAAAGCGCATCCCGACCTGTTTGCTCAGGGGGATCGGGTGAGGCTTCAGCATATTCTGGTAAGGGTGGGAAGCCGCACGCAGGAAGAGGCGAAGACTTTTGCCGAATCGCTGGCCGCCCAGATCCGGGCGGGGAAGCCTTTCGAAGAACTAGCCAAGATTTACTCGGAAGGTTCTGAGGCCAAAGAAGGCGGAGAAATGGGCTGGGTGGAGAAAGGGCAGCTTTTGGGTGAAATTGACGAAAAGGTATTCGCGTTAAACGAGGGCGAAATCACCGTGCCAATTTCAAGCAATCTTGGCTATCATATTTTTAAATTGGCGGAGAGAAAAAAATCTTCACTCAAGCCTTTATCCGAAGTCAGGGATAAAATTCAGGATTATATTTTTAAGCAAAAATCACGTCAGCGTCTTGAAGCATGGCTTCAGAACCTGACGAAGCATGCCTATATTTCGATCAGGTAGGGTTTCGCGGGGTGAAAGAATCGCTGTCACCCTTGGGGATCCTGCCGGGATCGGCCCCGAAGTTACTCTAAAGGCTCTTTGGCGATGGCGCGCACGCGCTAACGTAAAAATTCTTCTTCTAGGCAAGGCCTCCTTCTACAATGCGCTTGCCAAGCAATTGTCGCTTAAGCTTTTTTTTAAAGATATCCCCGATTTGTCTTCCTGGCGCGGCGGCCAGCCGTTTATTCCGTGCTATTTTACTCAAGACCTTCCTTCAAAAATAAGGCGCGGCCGTTCTGACAATAAATTAACGACACTGGCCGTACGTTCGATCGAGCTTGCGGCAAGACTCGCCATGAAGGGGGAGGTGGACGCGGTAGTGACACCCCCCATCAATAAGGCGGGCCTTAAAAAAGCCCACTTCAATATTCCTGGCCACACGGAATTCCTTGCCAAGCTGTCAAAAACAAAGCGTTTCGAGATGATGCTGGTCGGAGGCGGACTTAAGGTGGTTCTTGTCACGCGCCACATGGCGTTAAAAGAGGTACCGGGGCAACTTTCAAAAAAGAGAGTCGAAGAAGTTATTCTGCTGACGGATGCTGAGCTTAAAAAATCCTTTGGTATTAAAAAGCCACGCTTGGTCGTTTGCGGGCTGAATCCTCATGCCGGGGAGGAGGGCCGGTTCGGCTCAGAAGAGATCAAGACGATCGCGCCGGCTGTGCGTTCATGCAGGCTTAAAACAAACTCCGAGATCACCGGACCCCTTTCGCCGGACGCTCTTTTTTATCAGGCCTATGAAGGGCGTTATGACGCGGAGATTTGTATGTATCACGATCAGGGACTTATTCCACTTAAAATGATCTCAAGAGGCTCCGGAGTGAATGTTACGCTTGGGTTGCCCTTCGTCAGGACTTCTCCGGATCACGGGACAGCCTACGACATCGCCTCGCGTTTTATCGCGGACCCAGGCTCGATGATTGAATCGCTGAAGCTCGCCTTATCCTTGTCTAGAAACCGGAAGAAATATGCCGGACCTCGTCGAAAAAACTAAAACTGCCTTAAAAAACCTGCATATTTTGCCTAGAAAAGGTTTAGGGCAAAATTTCATGGTCAGCAGCCAAGAGCTGTCATTCATCAGCGACGCTCTTTCCCTCAAAGAGGGGGAGAAGGTACTGGAGATAGGGCCTGGACTCGGCTTTCTGACACGCGCCCTTTTGGAAAGAGGGGCTCACGTGATCGCGGTTGAAAAGGACCGCCTCTTGGCGCGGCGTTTAAGTGCCGAGTTTCCCGCCAGCGCCCTCCAGGTGGTGGAAAAAGATATATTGAAGTACGGTCTCGCCGAAGATCTTGGGCTTCGAGAGCCGATTAAGGTGGCGGGAAATATTCCTTACAACATTACGAGCCCTATTCTTGAATGGTTGATTGACCAAAGACATCTTGTTTCGCAGGTAGTTTTGACGACGCAGTGGGAAGTGGCGCAGCGCCTGACGGCTCATCCCGGTACCAAAATCTGGGGAGCCTTGTCGATTTTTGTGCAAGTATACGCTCAGGTTAGTATTCTAAAAAAAATCAGCAAAGCCAATTTTTTCCCCGTTCCGAAAGTGGATTCGGCCGTGGTGAATTTAAACTTCGCCAAGGAGCCTTTGTTTGTCATCCCAAACGAGGAGCATTTCTTCTTTCTTGTTCGAAGGGCCTTCCAGAAAAGACGGAAAACAATCTTGAACGCCCTAGCCGATGACGATCTTAAAGCGCTAGCCAAAGAACCCCTGACCCTCGCTTTGCAAAAGGCCGGCATCAACCCGATTCGCCGTCCCGAAACCCTTTCGATTCCCGAATGGGCTCATCTATCCCAACTTCTGCTGGCGAGCGGGTGACGCGAGTGGTGGTAGCCTACATGGTGGTCGCCGCGGCGACCGCCGTGTAGGCTTCACGAAGCGGCAGGACCCGCGAGCCATTGGCCGTGCGTTGCTAATGGCTGTTCAAGATGATATATTGATGGCTTAACAGACGAAGAGGCTATGATGTTTAAAGGCGTTAAAATGGCACTCCGGAATCTCATCATTCTGGTAGTGCTTTTCTTTTTATTTATCGGTTTTTTTAAATTCAAAGAGTTCATGCTCTTCAGGAAAATTATCCATAATCTGAAGGCGGAATCCCGTATTGCCGAGGTGTTGGTCACAGGTTCGAGTGTGGACGAGTATACCCGCAAGTACACAACAACGATTAAATTTCTTGAATACGACGTGAAAGGCCAGCCCCTCAAGGCCAAGTATTTCACGTTCAAAGGCAACTTGATCCAGTTCCAGACGCTCGTGGTGCGCTTTGACGACAAGTACGTGGAGGAGGGGCACCGCATGAGGGGCAAGAGCATCAACCTCTTTTTAAAAGCCTTTGTGCTGGATGGCAAAAACACCCAGGAATTCGCGATCACCGACACGCAAAGCGTTCCCCAGGGGTACCAGGTCGGAAGCCCACCCTCCGGTTTTGAAAAAGAGATTTGGTCAAGGTTTTGGAAGTACGCACTTGACCCTGACCAGAGAAAACGGATGGGGATCAAAAATGCCCAAATCGAGGCGCCCGGTTCGGTCTTTGTTCCGGGGACTATTTACACGCTGATCATTGAGCATGACGG
>CAZDBQ010000127.1:0-14348 GCA_964503765.1 uncultured Planctomycetia bacterium
GCTGGTACGACAACGAATGGGGTTATTCCAACCGGGTAATCGATTTGTGCGTTTTCGTCGGCAAGAGCCTGCCTGTTTTAGCGCACCGGTAAATCTTTAAATGAAGAAGACGATCCGGGATTTTGACCTTCGCGGCAAGAAGACTCTTATTCGCGCTGATTTCAATGTTCCGCTGGACAAAAACCTAAACATCACCGACGACAACCGCATTCGAGCCACGCTTCCCACCATTCAGTACGCGCTAGACCATGGCGCGAAAGTCATCCTGATGAGCCACTTGGGGCGTCCTGAAGGAAAACCCGTGTCGTCGATGAGCCTGAGCCCGGTAGCTAAACGCCTTTCGGAGCTGCTTAATAAAGAGGTTGTTCAGTGTTCGGATTGCATTGGCCCCCGCGTGAAGGAAGAGCTTTCCCAATTGAATGGTTCTTGCTCAATCGCGCTTCTTGAAAACTTAAGATTTAACTCAAATGAGGAGAAAAACGATCCCACGTTTTCCAAGGCCCTCGCCGAAAACGCCCAGGTTTTTATCAATGACGCGTTTGGCTCTAGCCACCGCGCTCACGCCTCGATTGAAGGGGTGACTAAATTCCTGCCTTCCGGTGCCGGTTTTCTTCTTGAAAAGGAAATCAAGTATTTGGGCGAGGCACTGCAGAGCCCCAAGAAACCTTTTGTCGCCGTGTTGGGCGGCTCGAAAGTCTCTGACAAAATTGGCGTGGTGGAAAATCTCATCTCAAAAGTAGATAAAATATTAATTGGTGGGGCCATGGCCTACACCTTTCTAAAAGTGCAGGGCATTGAGATAGGCGGCTCTAAATATGAAAAGGATAAGACGGATTTGGCCAAAACTATTTTAGAGAAGGCAAAAAAGAATAATGTGGAGATCCTGTTGCCGGTGGACCACTTGTCGGTTCAGCGTGTGGATGAGAACGCGCCTGTCCGGATTGAAGGACCCGCTATCTCGGCGGGTTGGTTTGGGGTCGACATCGGACCCAAGACAATCGAGCTCTTTTGCAAAGCGCTGGAAACGGCGAAGACTGTTGTGTGGAATGGGCCCATGGGTATTTTTGAAATGAAAGCTTTCGCGAGAGGCTCCCACGAAGTCGCGCTTAAGCTTTCAACGTTAAAAGGCGCCACGACGATCATTGGGGGCGGGGACACGGCGGCCTGCGTGATTGGTTTTGGCCTTGAAAGCCAGATGTCTCATATTTCGACGGGCGGCGGCGCGTCGCTAGAGTACCTGGAAGGGCAGGTGCTGCCAGGCATCGCCGCTTTGGAGGATAAATGAGAAAGCCCGTTATTGCCGGAAATTGGAAGCTCAATAAAACGATTAAGGAAGCCATTGATCTCGTGACGTTGCTGAAACGCAAGCTCACTGATTGTCAAAGTGTGGAGGTGGTGGTTTGCCCTCCTTACACCGCGCTTTCCAATGTCGCTGAAATTTTGATGGAGTCAGACATTCGTCTGGGCGCGCAGGATATTTATTGGGACGAAAATGGAGCCTTCACCGGTGAGGTATCGGCAAGCCTTATCAAAGAAGCGGGTGCCACTTTTGTGATTATCGGGCACTCCGAGAGAAGGCAGTTTTTCCATGAGACAAACGACACGGTGAATAAGAAGACAAAAGCCGCTTTAAAGAACGGTCTCACTCCGATTGTGTGCGTCGGGGAAACACTTCAGGAGCGGGAAGCCAATAAAACGTTTGGAGTAGTCGAGGGGCATCTGAAGGGCGCCTACTCAAATTTCAGCCGCGAAGAAGTTGAAAAAACGGTTATCGCCTATGAGCCTGTTTGGGCCATCGGAACGGGAAAGGTTGCCACGCCTCAGCAGGCCGAGGAAGTGCACGCCTTCATTCGAAAAGAAATTTCAAAAATGTTTGGAGAGGAAATCGCCGGAGGACTGCGGATTCTTTATGGCGGCAGTGTGAAGGCGGACAACATTACCTCTTTAATGGCTGAGGCCGACATTGACGGAGCGCTCGTTGGGGGCGCGAGTTTGGAAGCGAACAGTTTCGCTGACATTGTAAGAAACGCCAGTATTGTCACAATACGTTAGAACAGTGAGGGTTTAACTATGTATGCTTTTTTAATTGTCATTCATGTTATCGCGTGTCTGGTACTCATCGCGGTTATTTTGCTGCAGGCGGGCAGGGGAAGCGGCCTTTCGGATATGATGGGAGGCGGACAACCTCAGAGTATTCTGGGCACACAGACCAACCAGTTTATGACCCGGGCTACGGAAGTTTGCGCGGTTATTTTTATCCTTACGTCTCTTTCGCTTGGCATACTCTCTACCCATAGAGGGAAGTCACTCATCGAAAAAGAGATGATGGCAAGGACCCTTAAGGCGAGCGTGCCTGTTATTCCGGGAACCGGAAAAGAAGCCGCTCCGGCGCAAGTGATCGCGGATACCGCAAAGGTAGACGCTCCGGAAGCAAAAACCGCTGCCGCTGCTGAGGGTAGCGCGAAGTAAAGTCCGAACATCTTTGAAACTAAAACTGAATAAAACAAAAACGCTCGTTGCCCTCATCTATTTTTTGCAGGGTTTCGGCCTCGCGAGTCTTGTCTTTTCCCTCTTTTTAAAAGAGACGCTGCATTGGAGCGTCCTGCAGATCACCCTACTCGGCACGATCACCGCCATCCCGTGGTTCTTCAAGATCTTATACGGGGTCGTGAGTGACAACTTCCCACTCTTTGGCTACAAGCGTAAGTCGTACTTGGTTTTAAGTTCAGCCCTGTCAGTTTTGTGTTGGACGGTGCTTGCGGCGTTCCACGAAACAGGTTTTTGGTATTACACGGGCCTTTTCTTTTTATCTAACGTTGCCGTTTGTATGACGGACGTCATCATCGATGGCTACGTGGTCGAGCATAGCACCGATCTTAAAAAAACGAACGAATATCAGAATTTGAGCTGGGGCAGCCGGGCCGTCGGCGCCGGAATTTCCTCGTTGTTGGGTGGTTGGCTGGCAGCTCGTTTCGGGCTGTACCAGATATTCTGGCTACAGATTCCGATCGTCGCCATGCAGCTACCGTTTGCGTTGTTGCTGGAAGAAACGAGAACTACGCTTGGCAAGACCCAGGGCGTTTGGCAGCACTTCAAGGGCTCTTTGATGGCGCCGCTGCGTGAGTTCGCGGGCAACGCACAGCTTCTATGGGTGACGCTATTCATGGTGTTGGGCCTCTTTAGTCCGAGCTATGGCACGCCGTTCTTTTTCCGTATGCGCGACACGCTTCACTTTGGCCCAGAGTTTCTGGGCCTGCTCGGGGGTATTGGCAGCGTGGGCGAGATTGTGGGTTGTCTTTTGTTCGCGAAGTTCCTTAGCAAAGTGCCGATCAAGAAATTGCTTTTCGTTTCGGTATTTATTTGGGCCGTTAATACTGCCTTGGTTTTGGCGATCGTGAACGGGGCGACGGCACTAGCGGTACAGGTCGTAGCGTCCGTCATGGGTTACATCAGCTTCGTGCCGGCTTTTTCAATCGCAGCGAAGATATCTCAGAAGACCAGGTATGAGGCGACGATGTTTGCGATTCTCATGTCGTTCCGCAACATCGCGATGCAGGGAAGCAGTTTGCTGGGTTCGTGGCTCTATCAGTACACCGGCTTCTTTTGGCTCGTCGTGATCTCGACGGTGACGACTTTCATGGTGTTGCCGGTGATACGGAAACTGGAAGATTGATCTCTGAATACTTTCATAATCCCTTGCAAATAAGAAGCCGTCGTTCTATAATTTGAAGAAACAATTCATCGTTTAACTCTATATGAAACAATCACTTATATGAAGAAACTTCTAACTTTCATTATGGCGGGCGGCAAAGGGGAGCGCTTGTCTCCTCTGACCAAGGACAGGGCAAAGCCGTCAGTCCCGTTTGGTGGCATTTACAGGATTATTGATTTTACCCTCTCAAACTGCGTTAACTCCGGCATCCGCCGCATCCACGTTCTGGTTCAATATAAATCCATGTCCCTTTCCCGCCATATCCGCATGGGCTGGAATGTGTTGAACGCGGAAGTCGGGGAGTACATCGACGTTGTCCCGGCCCAACAGAGAATAGACGAGCACTGGTACCAAGGCACCGCTGACGCCATCTATCAAAATATTTACTCGATACGCATTGAGAATCCTGACCAAGTGCTTATTCTTGCAGGAGATCACGTTTATAAAATGGATTACAAGAAAATGCTCGATGTGCACAGGGATTCGAAGGCGGATCTTACCATCGGAGTCGTTCCGATGCCCAAGGAAGAAAGCTCGTCAGTCGGGGTGATCGAGGTTGACGGCAAAAATCGCGTGATCGGCTTTGAAGAAAAGCCCAAAGTCGCTAAAACCGTTCCCGGCGATCCCGAGCATGTTTATGGATCCATGGGCATTTATATTTTTGACAGAAAAGTTTTAGAGGAAGAGCTTGAGGAAGACGCGAAAAAAGACACGGACCATGATTTTGGAAAAAACATTATCCCGGAGATGATCAAAAAAGGCGGAAGGAATGTCGTCGCCTATCAGTTTATCGACATGAATAAGAAAGAGGCGCACTACTGGAGAGACGTCGGTTCGCTCGACGCCTTTTATGAATCCAATATGGATCTGGTGGAGATTACGCCTCAGTTCAATCTCTACGACCGCGATTGGCCGATCCGCACGCATCAGCTTCAGTACCCTCCAGCGAAGTTTGTTTTTGCGCAGGACATCGGCGGGCGCCGCGGCACGGCGTTGGATTCGCTTGTCGCCGACGGTTGTATTATTTCAGGCGGTTCGGTGGAACGATCAATCCTTTCACCCAATGTCCGCATCAATAGCTACGCGGAAGTGGAGAATTCGCTGATTTTTGAGGGGGTGGACGTTGGCCGTTACGCCCGTATCCGCAACGCCATTATCGATAAGGAAGCGAAGATCATGCCAAGGGCGCGGATTGGCTACAGCCTAGACCAGGATAGAAAGCGTTTTACCGTGACGCCAAAAGGGATTGTGGTGGTTGAAAAAGGGGCCGTCGTAGAGGCCATTTAAAATTAATGCTTAAAATCGCGAACTTTGAACTGAAGTCCCGTCTTATTGTAGGCACCGGAAAATACGAGTCGTTTGAGCAGATGGAGAAGGCCCTTGAGGCGTCGGGGGCTCAGATGGTGACCGTGGCGGTCCGGCGGATAAATCTTGATCGCGCGAAAGAATCTCTCCTTGATTTTGTCGATCCCAAAAAATATATTTTACTTCCCAACACTGCCGGCTGTTACAGCAAAGAAGAGGCGGTGCGTGTGGCGCGCCTGGGGCGGGCAGCGGGCCTTTCCAATCTCGTAAAGCTTGAGGTCATCGGGGATGAGAAAACGCTTCTTCCCGACACGATGGGTCTTTTGGAAGCTACGAAGGAGCTGGTGAAAGAAGGTTTTATCGTGATGCCCTACACCAACGACGACCCGATTATGGCAAAAAAGCTCGAAGACGCCGGCGCGGCGTGTATCATGCCGCTGGCCGCTCCCATTGGTTCCGGACAGGGAATTTTAAATCGCCTCAATATCCAATTTATCATTGAAAAAGTAAAAATCCCCGTCATCGTGGATGCCGGCGTAGGGACCGCTTCTGACGCGGCCATCGCGATGGAATTGGGCGCGGATGGCGTTCTGATGAATACCGCCATCGCGTCCGCCAAGGATCCTGTCCGCATGGCTGAGGCGATGAAACTGGCGGTCCGAGCGGGCCGTCTGGCTTTTGAGGCGGGGAGAATGGAAAAGAAAGCGCACGCCAACGCGTCCAGCCCGATCGCGGGACTGGTCGGCGCGATAGAATAAACCCGCCAAGGAAATTGCTTATGAAAAATAAAAAAACGACAGACAGAAATTATAAAATTGCGGTAATCCCCGGTGACGGGACGGGCCCAGAGGTTGTTGACGAGGCGCTCAAGGTGCTTCAAGCCTCTTCCAAAAAAGAGGGGTATAAACTTAATTTCACGCCTTTTGATTTTGGAGGAGAAAGGTATTTAAAAACTAAAAAAGTTCTGACGGATGCGGAAGTCACGGGCCTTAAAAAATTTGACGCGATTTTGTTGGGCGCGGTAGGGCACCCTGATGTTCAGCCCGGCATTCTGGAGAAGGGGCTTCTTTTAAAGATACGTTTTGACCTGGAGCAATACATCAACCTTCGTCCCGTGAAATTGTACCCGGGGGTTTGGACGCCTCTCAGGGACAAGGGCCCCGAGGACATTGATTTTGTTGTCGTGCGTGAAAACAACGAGGGGCTTTATGTCGGCGAAGGCGAATTTATCAATAAAGGCAAAAAAAATGAGGTCGCCCTTCAAGTTTCGCGAAATACTCGTCAAGGGGTCGAGCGCTGTCTGCGTTACGCTTTTGAGTATACGCGCAAAAGGAACAAGAGAAAAAAGCTCACGCTCTGCGGCAAGACAAATGTGCTGACTTACGCGCATGACCTTTGGTGGCGCGTGTTCAATGAGGTGGCCAAGGAATACAAAGATATCCAGACTGATTACGCTCACGTCGACGCGACCTGTATGTGGATGGTGAAGAATCCAGAGTGGTTTGACGTCATTGTGACCGATAACATGTTTGGTGACATTATCACCGACCTTGGGGCGATGATACAGGGCGGGATGGGAATAGCGGCCGGCGGCAATCTGAACCCGGAAGGGGTTTCTATGTTTGAGCCGATCGGCGGTTCGGCGCCAAAATACACGGGCAAAAACGTGATCAATCCTCTGGCGGCGATTTGCGCTGGGAGCATGATGCTGGACAGTCTAGGAGAGACTCGCGCGGCGGCCAGTATTGAGAAAGCAGTGATGGACGTGACGGCCCACAAGTTGAAGTCCCTGTCAGCGGGGAAGATGGGTTATGGAACGAAAGAGGTGGGGGATCTTGTGGTGGAGGCGCTTTTAAAATGAAAAGGAAGCCCAAATACAACGTCGCGATTATGGGCGCCACGGGCGCTGTGGGCGAGGAGATGTTAAAGATTCTCGAAGAGAGGAATTTTCCTATTGAGAAGCTTGTTCTTCTGGCCTCCGCAAAGTCTGTTGGAAGAAAGTACTCCTACAAGGGAAGGCGGATTGCCGTCGAGGAGCTTAAAGAAGGCTCCTTCAAGGGCATCGATATTGTGTTGGCGAGCGCAGGCGGATCTGTTTCAAAGAAATTCGCGCCCTTTGCCGTGAAGGCGGGGGCTGTCGTGATAGACAACACCAGCGCTTTTCGGATGGATCCCAAAATCCCATTGGTAATTCCTGAGATCAATCCGGAGGACATTAAAAAGCATAAGGGGATTATCGCCAATCCCAACTGCTCGACGATTATTATGCTCGTGCCGATTTTCCCGATCCATAAAATTAACCGTATTAAAAGAGTGCTGGTGTCGACCTACCAGGCGGCTTCGGGGGCTGGCGCCAAGGCGATGAAGGAGCTTGAAGACCAGTCGCGCGATGTCCTTGCGGGACGTCCCGCCCGGAAGGAAATATTTCCCCATCAGATCGCGTTTAATCTTTTCTCCCACAATAGCGCTATAAAGGACGACGGGTATAACGAAGAAGAGATCAAGATGATCAAGGAGACAAAAAAGATTTTTCATGATGAAAAAATAAAAATCACCGCCACGACAGTTCGCGTGCCGGTATTCCGGGCGCATTCAGAGGCTATTTATCTAGAGCTAGCTCAGAAGCCTGACCTTGGACGCATCCGTAAAGTACTTTCGAAAGCGCCGGGCGTGAAAATTGTCGATGAGCGTGAAAAAAATTATTTTCCGATGCCGCTGGAAGCGACCGGGAAGGACGATGTTTTGGTCGGCCGCATTCGTAAAGACCTATCTTCTCCTAAAGGTCTTTGCCTTTTTGTTTCAGGGGATCAGCTCAGGAAGGGGGCGGCTCTAAACGCCGTCCAAATCGCCGAAATTTTGTGCGGACTGTCAAGTTAGTCATCGGGTTTCAGGGCACCCGCTACGAAGGTTGGCAAAGCCAGCGAAAAGGTAACACCCTCCAGGAAGTTTTCGAAAAAATCCTCGAAAGAATTCTCAAAGAGCATACTCACCTCGTTGGAAGCTCCCGGACTGACAGCGGGGTACACGCCAAAGGGTTTGTGGCCCACTTCAGGACGAAAAGCGTTCTCCCCGACAATAAAATAAAGCAGGCAATCAATTTTTACCTGCCCCGTGATATTCTCGTTCATTCCGCGAAGTCCATGCCCGATAGATTTCACGCCCGGTTTCACGCCAAGTCAAAAATTTATCGCTATGACATCTGGTGCAGCACAACGCGGCCGCTTTTTGAGGCGCCTTACGCTTTGTGGTACCCGCACCCCCTGAATGTAGATCTCATTAAAAAGGGAGCCGCTTATTTAAAGGGCAAGCATGACTTCAACGCGTTCCAGGATAGGGGAGATGAGAAGAGAAATTTTGTACGTACGATCAAACGCCTGACGGTTAAGAAGAGCAAGCAACTGATCCGGTTTGAAATTGAGGGCGATGGCTTCCTGCGCCATATGATCCGTGTGATTATCGGCACGCTCATAGACGTGGGCCGAAAAAGAATTCCTCCCAGCGGCGTCTCAGAAATCCTAAAATCCAAGGATCGGAAGAGGGCGGGGTCTACCGCAAAAGCTCACGGCCTTACACTCCTTAAGGTCAATTACTAACTGACACCTTCTTCAAATTTCAAGATAATTCAAAAGCACAAGATATGTAGATCGTGTTGTAAGGTGATACTATATGTAGATTCTAATACACATTTAAATAAGTATTTAAGAAATGATAACTTTTGATAAGAATATATTGACAAACAATAAAGGATAGTATATCCTCTTGAAGCTTTGAAAATTCATGGTCTGAAGGTTGCTAAGGCTGGATTCTGCATCAGACATAAATAAAATCAAAGAGGAATAAAGCCAGATAACTAATTACTGGAGGCTTTATTGAGCGAAGACGATAGCGTCTTTACGGTCCAAGAGCTCGCCAAGTATCTTCGGATGAAGCCGCTTACGATATACAAGCATGCTTCAACGGGGAAGCTGCCCGGGTTCAAAGTAGGATCGCACTGGCGCTTTAAAAGAGAAACGATACACAGGTGGATAGAATCGCAAGAAAGTACTAACTGCAACCAAAAAACTTTATTAAATACGTAACCCAAGCCAAGCGCTTGGGTTTTTTGTTTTTGTAAACACACAATTTTGAGGAGCAATGAGAACTATGAAAAGGGCTTGTCTTATTATCCTGTCCGTCAGTTTTATCTGCCAGAATGCTTTTGCGCTAGGTTCGGCTGGATTTGAATTGGCCACGAACGGCGCCCGCTCTTTAGGAAAAGCTAATGCGGTAGTGGCTGACCCTGAAGATCCCTCGACCATCGCTTTCAACCCTGCCGGCATGACACAACTTGAGGGTAATCAAGTAGCCTCTTCCACCTCGATTATTGTTCCGTCAACGGAATATGAGGGGGCAAATGGAGGGATTAGTGAAGACGCTTCGGTACCTCTAGCCTACGTGCCATCAACTTTTGTTTCTCTGTCGACGCCCATAAAGGATTTAAAGCTAGGGCTTGGCGTCAATGCGCCGTTTGGTTTGCAAACCCATTATGAAAGTACGGGTAATTTTAAGTATACGGGCTATTTCAATGAAATCCTGACGATAGGATACAACGCATCCGCGGCCTATCAGATCGCGCCGTGGCTTTCAGTTGGCGGAGGGTGGACTTATCTTGACTCGGATCTAAAGCAGGTGGCGAAGCTAAACAGCACTTTGATAACTAGAAATGCCCTTCTTTTCCCGGGCTTCCCAGCATTGCCGGATGCTTCTTTTGAACTGGATGTGGATGGTCATGGCAGCGGATGGAACGCCGGTATATTGCTCACACCGCATGAACAGCATTCCTTTGGGTTGTTTTATAGAAGCCAAATGCAAGTCGAATACCAAGGAACTTTAGACGTTGATGACCTTTCCGGTCCTGTTATGACAGCGATATTCGGCGGAACGTCATTTCATACCAGCGCCGATACGGATGTTACTTTTCCTGACAGTCTGACTTTGGGATATAGGTACAGTCCAACCAAAGAGTGGGACATTGAGGTTGACGTGTCATGGACTAATTGGTCTACTTTTGACAGTATCGACATCGCATTTGAGACGACCAATGCCGTGTTGGATGCTTTGGAGCCTGTGGAGGAGAATTTTAATGACACGATTTCCGTTGCCGTTGGGACGTCCTACGATTTAAACGCTTCATGGTCGATCATGGCCGGCTATTTTTACTTTTCTATGGCAGCCGATGAGAATGATTATAGTAACGCGATTCCTGATGGTGATCGCCATGCGGCGTCATTGGGTCTTCAATATAACACCGCGCGCTTTTCAATTGATATCTCGTATATCGCCGAGTTCAGCTCGTCTGGCGGAATTGACAATGAGGTAGGGGCAGCGGCAGGAGCGGTCGTGGACGGTGATTATGAGAGCTTTGTTCAAATTATTTCGATGGGGGTGACTTATCGCTTTTAATTCAAGATCTCTGTGGGACAAGGGTTATGTGGATGTGTACCGGACGGTTACACAATACAAGCCCTATCAGGAGCACATCCAGTATTTGATTTCGCTGCTCGAGTTGAACGACCACTGCAGCTTATTGGATCTTGGGTGCGGTTCAGGAGAATTGATGGAAGCTGGCTTGGAAAAAGCGGGGCATGTGACGGGACTTGACGGGAGCATGTCGATGTTAAATTTAGCGGGAACTAAATTATCTCGCCGAGCGGTTCTGGCCCAACATGATTTATCCAACCCACTGCCGTTTGAAAACAGTTCGTTTGACAGGATTGTGAGCAACAATGTTTTGGGCTATTTACAAAACCCGGCCATGATGATCAATGAAACGCTTAGAGTTTTAAAAAATGACGGGATATTCGTAATTTCAACTATGAAAAAAGGTTTCAAACCTATTGCCGTGTTTAAGGAGCACGTAAGGAAATCCTCCATGACAAGTGTTATAAAATCGATCATACCTTCCATCTCGGTGGCTTATTATAATCGCAGGATCACTGATGCCATGAAGACCGGTGAATATCAGGGGTTTGATGAGGAAATTTTTCGGGGGTTTTTTACGGACAAATCTGTGAGGGATATTTCATTTTATGATTCCTACTCGGACCAGGATATTGTGGTGAAAGGCTTCAAAGTATGACACCAGAGGCAGTGTCCTCAACGCACCCTAAAAATAATACTTCTGGAAAAGCTTACCGGGAGGATGACATCCCCTTTTTATTATTTTCAAAAATGCCTTTAAAAAATACATGTCGGTTAGAGGTAGTTGAGACGGCAAAGCAGTATCGGGCTCTTTTAGAGCTTCGCAATGAGATTTTTGTCAAACAAGAGGGCTACCCTTTTAGTGCCTTATGCAACGGGTACGAGCGTGATTCAGTTCATTTGCTCGCCAAGGTTGAGGATCGCTATATGGGGATGATTTCGGTCAAGCTGGACGATATCAATGGGCTGCCCATCGATAAATACATTAGTTTGAGTCCATTTTCTCATCTTAGGGTAGCGGAGTTCGACAAATTAGGCGTGCTCGATACTATAGACGAAAAACTTCAGAGTGATGTTTTTTACCAACTCACGGGAGCGGCCTACGGCCTTGTAAGGTTTTGCGGCTATAATGCTATTACCATGTTTACCTTAAAGAAGAAGGATTACAACGTTAAAATGTACCTGAAGATGGGATTTAAACCGCTGGAGGAGTTTATCGTTTTTGATAACGAACTAGCTGTGGCGATGCTACTAGACTTGGATAATACGCGAGGTTTGGTCTGGAGAACTAGCCAACTAGCGAAGTTGGCCAAACGTTTGCTGGTGTCTGTTAATGGCAGCAATGGTGGTTCCGCTTGAGCGGTGGAATGCTGATATACGTCGTTTCATTTGTACTAACAAGCATCGTCACGCTGGTTTTAGGTCTTTTCGTTTTCCTTCAAAATAGGAAAGGAAAGGTCAATCAAAGCTGGTTTTTTGTATCAATCGCCGTTGCCGTCTATTGCTTCTTTTTTGCGTTACACATATCCGCCTCTAGCAGCTCTGTATCTTTACTTTGGGGAAAGCTACTGTCAATCGGCTCGATTTGTGTTAGCCCACTTTTTTTATCCTTCGCCGCAGACCTCACAGATTGTAGAGACAAGGCGAAGAAATTTTTACGTATTTCGTATCCGCTAGCGGCCCTTTTCTTACTTTCTCTTTTTACAGACTTATTTTTTAGAGATTCTGCGCCACACACCATTTTTAATTTCTACGCGACCCCTGGATTCCTGTATCCATTTTATCTTGCTTACTTTTCCGCTAATACTCTTTTGGGACATTATTACTTGTTTAAAAGTCTCTCCAGAAAAGATTCAAAAAATACAATTCGCATTAAGTACATGCTATTCGCCACGTTCATCGCCTTCTTTGCTGGTTCGAGCACTTTTTTTCCATTGTATGGAATTTCGTCGATGGGTATCTTCAGCTTGCTGATGCCACTGTATCCGCTCATCGTCAGCATTGCCATCGTCCGGCACCAGCTAATGGATGTAGAAGTCATCATACGCCGCACAGCGGTGTTCGCAGGACTTTTTACGTTTGTGTACGGCGTGTTCACTGTTGTGACGGCACTCGGGCAGGAGTTTTTCAAGAGTACGCTTGGCTGGCAGCAGTGGATGGCATTGATTCCAACAGTTTTTGTCATAACTTTCGCTTTAAGGCCGTTAGAAACTTTTCTCACAAACATTACGGAAAAATTTTTGTTTCAGAAAAAATACGATTACCGCGAGCTTCTTAAAACTTTCACCAATGAGATATTGACCGTTTTAGATCTGCAGAAATTGATGGACCAGACCATAGCGGGTCTTACAAAAATTATGAAGCTTGAGTCGGCGTGTGTGCTTTTATACGACAAGGAGGCTAGTTTATACAAAATGGTGGCAAGCCATGGGCTTAAAGATGAAAAAATTTCTTTTAAGAAGGACGATACGATCATTACTTATCTCAAGGCCTCCCAACAGCATATCTTAATGGATAAAAGTGTAGATAAGATTGAGGGGGATGGCCACCTCAAAGAAGATTTTAAGAGGCTGAACGCCAAACTTTGCTTGCCAATAGAATTGCATGACGATTTGATCGGTGTTCTGTGTCTCGGGATGAAGAAATCGGGAGAGGAGTTCATCCAGGATGATATCGATATTCTGGGAACTTTGGCAAGAACAGAAGCCATTGCCATTTCAAACGCGCAGCTATTCGACGAGCTATCAAAAACTCAAGCCGAGGCCGCGCAGAGGGAAAAAATGGCCGTCATTGGGACTTTGGCGGCAGGTATCAACCACGAGATTTGTAACCCCCTGGGGATTGTGAGGGGCCACTGCGAGATGTTTCTTTTAAATAATCGAGACGGATTTTATAAAGAAAAATCACGCGAAGATATTTTGAATATTTCTTCAGAAATTATGAGTAAAGTTATAAAGGAAACAGACAGGGCCACATCAATTACAAAGAAATTGTCCAGCTTCGCTAAACCTGCCCGCCAGTCCGAATTTGAGGAGGTCACGATTGAAAAGGAGGTGGTGGAGGTACTTGGACTGATTGAGCATGATTTGCAAATAAACAATATTGATATCCAAAGGGATTTCCCAAATAATTTTCCACCCATTTTGGCTGACCGTAAACAGATCCAGCAGGTGTTTTTTAACATTATCCGTAATGCCGCGCAAGCGATTGAGGGAAAGCGCGGCAGAATTCTCATCTCAGGTTTTGCGGAAAATGGTTCAGCGGTGGTCCGTATTTCAGATAATGGCATGGGGATCCCGCAAGAAAAAATCGGACAAATATTTAACCCGTTTTATACAACAAAAGATCCCGGCAAAGGCACAGGCTTGGGGCTATTTATCGTCAAGCAAGTTGTCGAGCGCAATAAGGGTACGATCGCGCTGGAAAGTCATGAGGGTGTGGGGACTACATTTACTTTAAGATTTCCCGTCTCATCTGATTCGTTGGCACTGCATAACTAAAAATGACAAAGCTCCTGACGGTTGATGACGAAGTGGAGTTTACTAATCTAATTAAGAACTATTTTGGGCCGCGAGGCTATGAGGTTTTTGTCGCTAACCATGGCGAGCAGGGATTATTACTTGCGACCCGAGAGAAGCCGGATGTCTGTCTTATTGACCTAAAGATGCCGGGAATGCATGGCGACGAGTTGATGAAGAAAATATTGAGTAACCTACCGAAAACAAAATGCATCATGATTACGGCGTCGGAAGGGGAGGAAAAGGTCAGGTCGACCTTATTAAAAATCGGCGCGTACACGTGTTTTGATAAACCACTCTCCTCCCTGAAGGACTTAGAGGAAAAAATAAAAGAGGCGCTTATATCATGAAAA
>CAZDBQ010000128.1:0-20117 GCA_964503765.1 uncultured Planctomycetia bacterium
ATTTCCAATCTTTTCTTTACACCCTTTTAATGAGAATGTATAATGCTAATTCTCTCGGGGAAAAGCTAATTTTAGAGGCCCCAAAATTTTCTTAAGTCGATGGTGGATTGTAAGTTAAGTCAACCATTAAAAAATAAAAAAACAAATAATCGGAGGCTCCCATGATGTCCCGCCCTAAAGATAAAACAGAAGAGAAAGTAGTGAAAGTAGCGAAGGTGGAGAAGGTTACCGCGAAAGAGGCTGTGTCAGAGAAGAAAAAGGCCATAGACGCGACCGTTTTGCAGATTGAGAAACAATTTGGGAAGGGCTCGATCATGACGCTTGGACAGCACACTAAGTCAGATGTGTCCGTGATACCCACAGGATCTATCACGCTCGACGTGGCGCTCGGCGTCAACGGAGTGCCTCGCGGCCGCGTGTGCGAGATTTACGGGCCGGAATCGAGCGGAAAGACGACGCTTACCTTAAGCATCATCTCTCAGTGCCAGAAACTCAAGGGGACGGCGGCCTTTATCGACGCGGAGCACGCGTTTGATTCCACCTACGCTAAAAAACTGGGTGTTAATCTTGATGATCTTTTGATTTCCCAGCCGGATACGGGTGAGCAGGCGCTTGAGATCACTGAGATGCTTGTGAAATCCAACGCGGTTGATCTGATCATTGTCGATTCAGTGGCGGCCCTCGTGCCCAAAGCTGAGATCGAAGGAAATATGGGTGATTCGCACATGGGTCTCCAGGCGCGCCTCATGAGTCAGGCTCTTCGTAAGCTAACGCACTCTATTTCCAAATCAAAGTCGTGTCTGATCTTTATTAACCAGCTTCGTGAGAAGATCGGCGTCATGTTCGGCAACCCTGAGACCACGCCGGGTGGCAAGGCGCTCAAGTTTTATGCTTCCGTACGTCTGGATATCCGCCGTATCGCGTCGATCAAGCGCGGTGATGAGGTTGTGGGTAACCGCGTGCGTGTCAAAGTTGTCAAAAATAAAGTCGCGCCGCCTTTCAAACAGGCGGAGTTTGATCTGATGTTCGATGAGGGGATTTCTGCGGTGGGAAGTATCTTGGACATGGCGGAAACGCTTGAGATCACGCGTCAGAGCGGCAGCTGGGTCCTCTACGGCGAAGAGAAGCTGGGCCAAGGCCGTGAGAACGCCAAGTCGTACTTAAAAGAGAATCCAAAGATTCTCTCCGAGATTCAGAAGAAGATTATCGAAAAAGCGAATCTCGTAAACGTGTAAAAAACGCTTTCTGGTTTAACGGCGAGATCCCGCCCTTTGGCTGAACCCCATGGTGCGGGACTTGCTCTTTTAAAGGGCCGGTAAGATGAAGAACGCTAGCGAGGATCTGTCAGTCAAAATAAAGACCGACGCGCTGAGGCTATTGTCCTTCCGGCCGAGAAGCATCGAGGAACTTCGTCAGCGCTTGCGGCTAAAAAAATATACGGCCGAGGCGATCGAGGGGGTCATCGAGACTTTCACGAGACAAGGTCTTTTGAATGACGCGCTTTTCGCTAGGTTTTTTGCCACTTCCAAGATTTACACGAGGCCCGTCGGCAAACGACAGCTTGAGATCGATCTTAAGAAAAAGGGGCTCTCCGGGCCCCTAATCCAAGAGACGCTGGGCGGGCTGTCGGACTATGATGAGAAGAAGACCGCTCTGGATCTGGCGCGTGAGCGCTTCTTAAGAATGGCCGATCTCTCAGGAGAAAAGAAAAAAGCGCGTCTGTTTTCATTTTTAAAACGCCGCGGCTTCTCGAACGATTCGATTTTCGCAGCGATCCGGGAGCTTTTAAAGAATGCGGAAGGGCTGCAAGATTAAATGACAACGAACGACATACGTAAACTCTACATAGATTTTTTTAAATCCAAGGATCATCGCGCCTTCCCAAGCGATTCGCTGATCCCAGTGGATGACCCGTCCTTGCTTTTTACGGGCGCAGGGATGAATCAATTTAAGCCCTATTTCCTGGGCCTTAAAAAAGACGTAAAGCGCGCAACAAGCTGTCAGAAGTGTCTCCGCACGGCGGACTTGGATCGGGTGGGAAAGACCGCTTATCACCACACTTTCTTTGAGATGCTAGGCAACTTTTCTTTTGGCGATTATTTCAAAGAGGAGGCCATTGCCTGGGGCTGGGAATTTGTCACAAAGGAGCTTAGACTTCCTGCAGAAAAGCTTTGGGTCTCTGTCTACGAAGAGGACGATGAGGCGTTTGCCATTTGGAAAAAAAAGGTTGGGGTTCCTGAGTCCCGGATCGTACGGATGGGGCCAGAGGATAATTTCTGGCCCTCGAACGCGCGCATCGACGGCCCGAACGGCCCCTGCGGACCTTGTTCCGAGATTTACGTCGGGGAAACACCGGGAAAGGGAGTCGAGATCTGGAATCTTGTGTTCACGCAGTTTGACCGTCAAAGCGACGCAACTTTAAAGGATCTCCCGCAAAGGAATATCGACACCGGCATGGGTTTGGAGCGCACGGCGGCGGTGATGCAGGGCGTAGAAAACAACTACGACGCGGATAATTTTAAGATCATTCGTAAAGGGCTGCGTGATTTGATGGGGGGAAGCGGCGCTCTTTCTTCCGATATGACTTTGAAGGCCCACGAAAACGCCGCGATGGATCACGCGCGCGCGGCTATTTTCACGATCGCTGATGGGGCGCTTCCGTCTAATGAGGGCAGAGGCTACGTGGTTAGAAAGCTAATTCGATTGGGCAGTGACCACTTTGAGAAATCAGGGGCCCCCATCGCTCACAGAACATTTCATAAGCTTGTGCCGATCGTTGTCGGCGTTTATGGGTCCGCGTATCCCGAAATAGCGCAGAGGTCTAAAACAATTGCCTCGATTATTGAAAATGAAGAAAATGCTTACGAGGAGTCCTGCCGGAGAGCGGAAAACGCGCGGCAGGGGGCCATGACTGCCGATGAGTATGCGTTCATGCTTTATGATACCTACGGGCTTCCCGTAGACAAGATCAAGGATAAGTTTTCCAAGGACAATCTATCATTTAGCGAGGCAAAATTTTCTGAGTATATGAACGAACAGCGAGAAAGATCGCGTGCTTCCAGTAAGATTACCGGAGAGATTTTTTCAAGCAAGGGCACCTACGGCCTCGTGGACGATATCGTCCGGACCGAATTTTTGGGCTATCACGGAACGGAAGGCGAAGGGGAGCTCCTTCGCGTGATTAAAAATAATGAAAAAGCCAAATCTCTTAAAACGGGCGAAGAGGGGCTGCTTATTTTTAACCGCACGCCGTTTTACGCGGAAGCGGGCGGCCAGATCGGCGACACGGGCGAAATAACCACAAAGGATTTCAAAGCGACGGTGCTCGACACGCAATACATTGAAAAAGCTGTCGCGCACAAAGTGCGTGTTGAAAAAGGCGAGGCCAGCGAAGGCGGTGGCTATCACCTTAAAGTGGACGCCGCGCGCAGGGCGGACATCATGAAAAACCACACGGCCACGCACTTGCTTCACAGCGCCCTCCGGAAAGTACTGGGTGAGCATGTGAAACAGAGCGGGTCGCTTGTCGCGCCGGACAGGCTTCGTTTTGACTTCACGCATTTTAAGGCGGTGGGTGCCGAAACGCTTCAGGAGGTTGAGGACTTGGTGAATCTTGAGATCAAGAAAAATACGTCGCTCGAGAAAAAAGTGCTGCCGAAAGAGGAGGCTATTAAGCAGGGAGCCATCGCTTTTTTTGGCGAGAAGTACGAAGAGGATGTTCGCGTTATTACGATTGGTGGATTTTCAAAGGAGCTTTGCGGCGGCACGCATCTTCAATCAACCGGTGAAATTGAATATTTTAAAATTATTTCTGAAGGATCGATTCAGGCGGGGGTCCGGCGTATCGAGGCTGTGACCGGAAAAAAAGCACTTGGCGCCGTCGAAGAAAATGAAAAACAGATAGACGCGCTAGCGGCTCTTTTTAAGGTGAAGAAAGACTCTTTATCGGATGAATTGAAGAAGTTGGGGGAGTCCGTCGCGCGACTTAAAAATCGGCTCACCGGACAGTTGGCTCAAAAGATGAGGGACAAGATTAGCGCTTCTTTCGAGGCCTCTCCGACCGTTCATGGAGTCAGGCTCATCGTCCAAGAAATTGACGGCGCGGATAACGAGCTTCTTAAAACAGCCGCGGAGCACCTCAAGAGCTTGAACACGCCGTTCGCGCTTCTCCTGGCGTCGGAGACAGAGGGTAAGATTTCATTTGTTGTCGCGGCGAGCGCGGGGCTCGTCCAAAAGGGTTTTAACTCAGGCAAGATCGTTCGGGATATTGCCGCATCCGTGCAGGGAAATGGTGGTGGGCGGCCTGATTTTGCCGTCGGTGGCGGGAAGGCTCTCGATAAAAAGAACGAGGCGCTGGATTTAGGCAGCCGGGAAATTAAAAATTCCCTGGAATCTCTCTTAAAGGGGCATTAAAAAATGAAAGTAATTAAACACTCAAGTAAAAAGTTTCAGAAATTGTTTCACCGTTTTGCCAACCGCAATCGCCGCGTCGAGGACAAGGTCCGGCGGATTATTGAGGACGTGAAAAGCTACGGCGATGAGGCGTTGATTCGTTATACCCGTAAATTTGACAAGGTTAAGTTGACCCCCAGAGAGCTTAAGGTCACCGAGGGCGAAATCAACGGGGCCTACCAGAATATCAGCCCGGAATTTGTGGCTGCGCTGAAGGTCGCCGTGGAAAACGTCAGCCAGTTTTACAAAAGACAGGTGAAGCGGTCCTGGAAAACCACGAACGAAGATGGCGTCATATTGGGTGAGAAGATAAGGCCGCTTGAATCAGTGGGTATCTACGTGCCTTCAGGCACGGTGCCGCTGCCTTCGACGGTTTACATGACGGTGCTGCCGGCAAGGCTGGCGGGGGTTGAGAAAATTTATCTGATAACGCCGCCCAACAAATTCAAGAGCGTAGACCCTCACATCCTGGCGGTGGCAAATTTGCTCAAAGTGGACGGGATTTATAAGGCGGGCGGAGCGCAAGCCATTGCCGCCTTCGCGTTTGGCACGAAAACGATCCCGCGCGTGGATAAAATCATAGGCCCCGGTAATGCCTACGTGGCGGAAGCAAAGCGCCAGGTTTTTGGCTACTGCGATATTGACATGGTGGCCGGTCCGACGGAGGTGGTTATTCTCGCCAATGATTATTCTGAGCCAGATTTTGTCGCGGCGGATCTTCTGGCCCAGAGCGAGCACCACATGGGGACGGCGATTTTGGTTACGACCTCCAAGCGCCTGGCGAATGCGATGAGAAAGGTGCCGGCCCGCGGTTATATCATTGTGGTAAAGAACTTGAAGCAGGGTGTGGACCTGGTCAACCAGATCGCTCCCGAGCATTTACAGATCATGGTGAAAAACCCGCAACGGATTCTGAAAGACGTGAAGAACGCGGGCGCCATTTTTATCGGTTCCTACACGCCGACGGCGGTCGGTGATTATATCGCGGGTCCCAGCCATGTGCTGCCGACAAACGGCACGGCCCGGTTTTTTTCCGGTATCTCCGTGGCTGATTTTATGAAAAGCTCTCACGTGATTTCCTACACCCGAAAAGCGCTTGAGAAGGTGAAGGGGCCCATTGAACACATCGCTACGCTTGAGGGCTTAACCCGTCACGTGGACTCTATTAAAATACGCTTTGAGAAAAAGTAACGCGAAAACCAGAGGAATTCCATGAAAAAAAGACAAGCGAGCGTCAAAAGAAAGACTAAGGAAACGGACATCGTTGCCGAAGTGAAAATTGAAGGATCCGGCAAATCGGATGTCAAGACCGGCATCCGTTTCCTGGATCATATGCTTGAAATATTGGCCAAACATGGCCTCTTTGACATTAAAGTGAAGGCGAAGGGGGATTTGGATATCGACACGCACCACACCAACGAAGACGTGGGAATTGCGTTGGGAGAAGCCTTTAAGAAAGCGCTGGGGAATAAAAAAGGCATCCGGCGTTTCGCGGATTTTAGGGCGCCGCTGGACGAAGCGCTCAGCCAGACGCGGGTGAGCTTGGACTTGAGCGGGCGCGGCTCGTTTCACATGCACACACACCCCAAGACCAAGTGGATCGAGCACCCGGCCATGCGCGCTGTGCGAAATGATAAAGGCTACACCCTGGCGGACGCCAAGCATTTTTTGGAGTCATTTTCAAGCCATCTGGGAGTGACGCTGCACGTGGATTTTATCTCGGGCGAACAGCCCCACCACATGATTGAGGCGACGTTTAAGTCGTTGGCGAAGTCTCTTGATTGGGCGACTAGCGTGGATGAGCGTTCAAAGGGTATCCCGTCCACCAAAGGGAAATTATGACCGCAGGGTCGGTAACCATTGTGGACTACGGGATGGGCAATTTGCGAAGTGTCCAAAAGGCCTTTGAGCGAAATGGCGCTCGAGCCGTTATCACGTCAAACCCTAAGGATATCGAAAAGGCCGAGAAGCTTGTGCTCCCCGGCGTTGGCGCTTTTCACTGCGCGATGCGGGAGCTCGAGAAACGAAAGCTTGTCAGGCCCCTGAAAGAAAAAATACAAAGCGGGGCGCCGTATCTGGGGTTGTGCCTCGGCCTGCAGCTTCTTTTTGACAATAGCGAGGAAAGCGACGGCAAGAACCGGGTGTGCGGGCTTGGGATTGTGCCTGGGTCGGTTAAGCGCTTCAGAGGGTCGATGAAAATTCCCCACATGGGCTGGAATAACGTCGATTTTAAAAAAAAAGACTGCCCGCTTTTTAAGCGTGTGAAAAGCGGGGATCATTTTTATTTTGTGCATTCCTACTACGCCGTTCCCAAAGACGCGTCGTGGGTGCTGGCAGAGACCTCTTATGGGACCGATTTTTGTTCGGCGATTTGGAAGGAAAATATTTTTGCCACGCAGTTTCACCCTGAAAAAAGCCAGGAATCAGGGCTCCGGGTGATCAACAATTTCGTAAAACTATGATTCCTATTCCGGCGATTGATTTGAAGGGCGGCAAAGTGGTGCGGCTCTTGCAGGGAAAATTTAAAGAAGAAAAAGTTTACTTCGACAAAGCCGAGATCGTCGCCAAAAAATTTGAAGAAGCGGGTGCTTCGCGCATCCATGTGGTGGATTTGGACGGGGCGCTTTTCGGAACACCGAAGAACATCGCTTCCGTTGAAAAGATTCTCGGTACGGTAAAAACTCCGGTGGAGGTGGGGGGAGGCATCCGGGATCTAAAGACGGTGGTGCGTTACCTGGATTGTGGAGCGCGCTGGGTTATTTTAGGCACAAAGGCCTGTCTGGATAAGGGCTTTATGAAAGAAGCGCTGGCCGAGTTTAAGGAAAAGATTATTGTGGGTATCGATGCCCTGGGAGGACTGGTCGCGACGGACGGCTGGACAAAAGTCACCAAGATCAAGGCGGTGGACTTGGCCAAAGACGTAGAAGCCGCTGGAGGAAAAGCCGTGATCTACACGGATATTTCAAAAGACGGGATGCTTCAGGGGCCCTCCTTAAAGGAATTGAAGGCGTTCAGTGAGTCGGTGACGCTCGATGTCATCGCCTCGGGCGGTGTTGGCGCGCTTCAGGATCTTTCCGATATTTTGGATCTCCATCAGAAAAATATCAAAGGTGTCATTATCGGAAAGGCGCTTTATGAAAATAAATTTGAATTGAGGGACGCGCTTCAATTATGCTCGCAAAGAGAATAATTCCCTGTCTCGATGTAAAAGAGGGCAGGGTTGTGAAGGGAACAAAATTTCTGGGCTTGCGCGACGCGGGGGATCCCGTTGAGTGCGCGGTGTACTACGACAAGCATGGGGCCGATGAGCTTGTGTTCCTCGACATCACGGCCTCTCATGAAAAGAGAGGTGTGCTGATTGACGTGGTGAGGAAAACGGCGGAAAAAGTGTTCATGCCGTTGACCGTCGGCGGCGGCATTACTACACTTCAGGATATTCGCGATCTTTTAAACGCGGGCGCTGATAAAGTCTCCATCAATACCGCCGCGATTAAGAACCCTGATTTTGTAAGGGAGGCCGCCTCGCGCTTTGGCTCGCAGTGCATCGTCGTGGCCATTGACGCCAAACGTGATCCGCGGAAGAAGACTAAGTGGAAAGTGTACACGCATGGCGGACGGAACGAGACGGGGCTTGACGCGCTCGCTTGGGCTAAAAAGGCGGAGAAGCTGGGCGCCGGTGAAATTCTTCTAACCAGCATGGACAGGGACGGCACAAAGGAGGGCTATGACTTGGAGCTTGTGCGTCTTGTCTCGGGAGCTGTGCGCATTCCGGTTATCGCCTCGGGCGGTGTGGGCAAGCTGAGCCACTTAGCCGATGGGCTGCTGCGAGGAAAGGCCGACGCGGTTCTGGCGGCGAGCATATTTCATTTTAGGGAGTTTACAATTCAACAGGCGAAAGAGTATCTTAAAAAGAAAGGGATTGTGGTGCGGCTATGACAGACGAAATTTTTCAGAAGATAAAATCGGGCCTTAAATTCGATTCGCAGGGGCTTATCCCGGCGATTATTCAGGACGCGAAGTCGCAGAAAGTTTTGACGCTTTGTTACATGAACGAAATCGCGTTGAAGGCTACGTTAGAACATGGCTTTATCTATCTTTTTAGGCGCTCACAAAATAAATTGATGAAAAAAGGGGAGACGTCGGGCCACACGCAGGCGGTGAAGGAGTTCCGAGTGGATTGTGAGGGCAAGTCGCTTCTTTTTGTGATTGACCAGAAAGTGGCGGGCTGCCACAAAGGCTACTTTAGTTGCTATTTTGAACTGATCGGCAATGACGGGGCCCGAAAGGCAACCGATCCCTTGGTATTCGATCCCGAGAAAGTTTATTGATTAAAAATGCACACCTATTTTCCAGATAAGAAGGAGTTTCTTAAGCTTGCTAAAAAGGGCAACTTAATACCTGTTTACCGCGAGATATTGGCGGATCTGGAGACTCCGGTGTCATGCTTTCTCAAAATTGGGGATAATCCCTACTCCTATCTTCTGGAGTCAGTGGAAGGGGGCGAGAGGCAGGCGCGGTATTCTATTCTGGGCGGAACGCCCTCCCTTGTTTTTAAAAGCAAAGGCCGGAAGATCACGCTGGTGGGCGCGAACAAAAAGGAAGAGATTTTTGAGACAAAGCACGACCCACTTTACGAGCTTGAAAAAATATTAAAGCGGTTCAAGCAGGTGTCGGTGAAAGGACTTCCGCCATTTTCGGGGGGAGCGGTGGGATATCTCGGGTATGACACGGTGCGTTTTATTGAGAAGATCCCCGATAAAAATAAAGACACGCTGAAACTTCCCGACTCCATTTTTATTTTCACGGATACCCTTTTTATTTTTGATCACGTGGATAAAAAGATCAAAGTTATATCGAATGTCTTTATTGAGGATTTTGAAAATCCCGAGGAAGCTTACGATCACGCCATCCAAAAAATCGAGCAGGAGATCCAGCGCTTAAGGTCTTTCGGGGATCGCAAAAGGATATCTCCGGAGCCGGTGTCAAGGGCGGCTTTGAAGTTCGACTCTAACTTTAAGAAAGGGCAGTTTGAGAAGGCGGTGCTGAAGGCTCAGCGTTACATTAAAAAAGGGGACATTATTCAGGTGGTTCTTTCTCAGGCGTTTAGCACCCCCATACGCTCCAACCCGTTTGATATTTACCGCGCGCTTCGCTCGATCAACCCTTCGCCCTACATGTTTTACCTGAATTGCGGCGGTTTTCAACTAGCCGGCTCCTCACCTGAGATCCATGTCAGGTGCGAGGATCATAAGGCCGCGCTTAGGCCCATCGCGGGGACACGGCCAAGGGGCCGAAACACTCAGGAAGACCGGAGTCTCGAAAAGGAACTTTTGGCGGATCCGAAGGAGCGGGCCGAGCATCTGATGCTCGTGGATCTTGGCCGTAATGATTTGGGAAGGGTTTGTGATTACAAGTCAGTCAGCGTCCCAGAGTTCATGACAGTTGAGCGTTATTCGCACGTCATGCACATCGTAAGTCACGTGGAGGGTCACCTCAAGAAGGAAAAAACGATTTTTGATCTCTTGCGTGCGACATTTCCCGCGGGGACTATTTCGGGAGCGCCTAAAGTACGCGCGATGGAGATTATTGACGAGCTTGAAAATGAAAAGAGAGGTTTTTATTCGGGGATCGTCGGTTATTTTAGCTATTCCGGGAACCTTGATTCCTGTATTGCCATACGCACGATTTTAGTCAAGGACGGCATGGCCTATGTGCAGGCGGGAGCGGGCATTGTCGCGGACTCTAAGCCCAAAAAGGAATTTCAGGAAACGGTGAACAAAGCAAAGGCATTGATGAAGGCGATCGAGTCCGCAGAAAATGGGGTGGCCCAGTGATTCTAATGATCGATAACTACGACTCGTTCACTTACAATCTCGTCCAGTACCTTGGGGAGATGGGGCAGGAGCTCAAAGTTTTCAGGAACGACGCTATTACGCTAGAGCAAATCAAAAAATTAAAGCCAGCCCGTATCGTGATTTCCCCCGGTCCCGGCAACCCGAAGGGCGCGGGAATCTCTATGGAAGTTATAAAAAAACTTGGGCCGACGACGCCGCTATTAGGGGTCTGTCTCGGGCATCAGTGCATCGGGGAGGTTTTTGGAGGCAAGGTGATAGGCGCCAAACGTCTCATGCATGGCAAAACCTCGCAAATCTTTCACGATGGCAAAGGTATTTTCAAAAATATCGATAATCCGTTTGTGGCGACGCGATATCACTCTCTGATTGTGGAGAATAAAAGTTTTCCCAAGGCTCTTAAGGTAACTGCCCAAACAAAGGAAAAAGAGATCATGGGCCTCGAGCACACGAAATTTCCTATCTACGGCGTTCAATTCCACCCTGAGTCGATCCTGACTCAATCCGGCAAAGAAATCCTGAAGAATTTTCTGAATCTTACGCGAGCATGAAAGAGGCTCTCCTAAAACTCAAGAGCAAGGAATCTCTGACGCCTTCCGAGATGGCGAGGGCGATGGAAACCATCGTGACGGGAAAATGCCCGGACGTCGAAATCGAGACGTTCCTTCTATTGCTACGGGAAAAGGGGGAGACGGCTACCGAAATTGCGGCGGCGGCAAAAGTCATGCGAAAGCACTCGATCAAACTCTCCAAGACCTTCCCTGATTTATTGGATACCTGCGGCACGGGAGGAGACGCCCAGCATACGGTCAATGTTTCTACACTGTCCGCCATTGTAGCGGCTAGCGCCGGGGTGCAGGTCGGGAAACACGGGAACCGGTCTGTCTCCAGTGTTTGCGGAAGCGCGGATTTACTAGAGATGCTCGGCGTTAAAATCGATCTGCCAGTCGCGTCGATAGAAAATGGCATCGACCAGATGGGTTTTGGTTTTTTCTTTGCTCCGCAGTTTCACCCCGCGACCCGGTTTGCCATGCCGGCCAGAAAGAAAATACAAGGTAAGACACTTTTTAACGTGTTGGGGCCTCTGTCCAATCCCGCCGGAGCGTTGCATCAGCTCATAGGGGTGTACAATGAAAAATTGGTACGAATTCTCGCGGAGGCGCTACTGGAGCTCGGAGCCGCGAGAGCACTGGTCGTACATGGCCTCGATGGGCTCGATGAAATCACCACCTGTGACAAGACGTTCGTCGCGGAAGTGACTAAGGGCGTTGTCAAAACCTACACGATTGCTCCGGAAGATTTCGGCCTGCCTCGGGCGGTTCCGTCAAGTCTCAAATGCGCTTCCAAGGAAGCGTGTCGGGACATGGCTCTCAGAGTTTTGGGAGGGGAGAATGGCCCACCGAAGGACATTGTTTCTCTTAACTCAGGAGCGGCACTATATTTAGCCGGCAAGGTGAAGTCCATCAAGGAGGGCGTGGGCTTAGCGCAAGAGATGATGGAAAACGGAGAGGCGCTCGAAAAGCTAGAGGAAATCGTGGCGTTTACACAAAAGAAATGATTCTAGATAAAATTATAAAACACAAAAAAATTGAGGTGAGACGCTCCAAATTAAAAAACCCGTTGAGCGTTTTAAAAACCCGTGTCGCCGAGCTTCCCACGAAAAAATCTGTTTTCTTGAACGCGCTGAAAAAAGGACGCCCCGTTGCTGTGATAGCCGAGATAAAGCGAAAATCGCCTTCAAAGGGAATTTTAAGAAAAAATTTTAATCCCGCGCAAATAGCCAGGGAATTTGAGAAGTCGGGGGCAAGCGCCTTATCGGTTTTAACAGACCGGAAGTTTTTTGGAGGTTCGCCTGAGATTTTAAAGCAAGTCAGGAAGGCGGTCAGGCTCCCCATTTTAAGGAAGGATTTTATTCTGGAGGAGTATCAGGTGTGGGAATCAAGGCTCATGGGCGCCGACGCGATTCTTCTCATTGCCTGCCTTCTTTCTGCGGGTAAGCTGAAGAGCCTCGGAGCATTGGCGATGCGGCTGGGGCTGGACACTCTTTATGAGGCCCACACAGCGGGCGATGTGGAGAAAATTTTAAAGGCGCGGCCTAAAATCATTGGTATTAATAACCGGGACTTGCGTACTTTCCATGTGGACATCCAAGTGACGGGGAAGCTCGCGAGGCGTTTGCCGAAAGGGGTCTTGGTGGTATCGGAAAGCGGAATTCAGAGCCAAGAGGATCTGGCCTATTTAAAAAAACTGGGTGTCAAAGCGGTGCTGGTGGGGGAAAGTCTTATGAAGGAGAAGAATGTCGGCAAAGCGCTCAAAAAACTCTTAGGAACTTTCCGTGGTTAGAGTTAAAATCTGCGGAATAACGAATATTCGTGATGCGGTAAACGCCGTAAATTGCGGCGCCGACGCGCTTGGCTTTGTTTTCGCGAAAAGCCCAAGGAAGATATCGTTACGTCAGGCCAAGATGATAAGCAAGGCGGTAGGTCCCTGGGTCGGGACAGTGGGCGTTTTTGTGAATGAGAAGATCGAGAACATCCTCCGCGCGGTTGCGGAATGCCAGCTTTCGGCCGTACAGCTTCATGGGGATGAGAGCGCGGTTTACGCGAAGCGGTTGGCCGCTTTCAAAGTTATCAAGGCATTCAGGGTTGGAAACGTGCTTGATTTGGCCGGCACCCAGAATTATCCAGCGGACACCTATTTGTTTGACGCGAAGGTAGATGGAAAATTTGGTGGGACCGGCAAGAGTTTTGCTTGGGAAATTTTGAAGTCTAGAAGGATCAGCCGCCCGTTTATCGTCTCGGGCGGGCTCAACCCCGCGAATGTGAAGAATGTGGTGCGGATTCTCGCGCCGTACGGCGTGGAGGCCTCCAGCGGAGTGGAAAGCGCTCCGGGTAGGAAGAATCCGCGGCTTGTGAGGGAGTTTATTCGAAATGCCAAGGCAATCTAAAAAAAGACACACCCAATTACCCGACCGTCAGGGACATTTTGGCCCCTACGGAGGAAAATACGTTCCTGAAACGCTGATGACGGCGCTTAGTGAACTGGAAGACGCCTACCGCTCCGCGAAGAATGACGCAAAATTTAAAAGTGAGCTCAATTTTTATCTCAAAAACTACGCGGGACGCCCGACACCGCTATTCGAAGCCAGGCGGCTTTCCAAAATTATCGGAGTCAAACATCTTTTCTTAAAACGAGAAGATCTTTTGCACACAGGCGCCCACAAAATAAACAATACGCTGGGGCAAGTGCTTCTCACCTTAAGAATGAAGAAAAAGAGAGTTATCGCCGAAACTGGCGCCGGTCAGCATGGCGTGGCGACGGCGACGGTTTGCGCGCTCTTCGGAATCCAATGCGATGTCTACATGGGCGAAGAGGATATCGCGCGGCAGGCACTCAATGTTTTCCGGATGAAGCTTCTTGGGGCCCGCGTTATTCCCGTAAAGACCGGATCGCGGACGCTCAAGGATGCCGTGAATGAAGCGATCCGCGATTGGGTCACGAATGTTCGCGACACCCATTACATCATCGGCTCCGTGATAGGGCCTCATCCTTACCCCATGATGGTACGTGATTTTCAGTCGGTAATCGGCAGGGAGACTAAGTCGCAGGTGAAAAGTCTAGGGCTTTCCGATCCTGATTATCTCGTCGCTTGTGTAGGGGGCGGCTCCAATAGCATCGGTCTTTTTCACCCGTACCTCAATACTCGCTCAAAAATGATTGGGGTGGAGGCCGCGGGCTTTGGCATCAAGACAAAAAAACACGCCGCGACGTTAACGCTCGGGCGAATAGGGGTCCTTCATGGCTCTAAAAGCGAAGTTTTGCAGGACAGCGACGGGCAGATACAGCTCGCGCACTCGATTTCTGCCGGCCTTGATTACCCCGGCGTGGGCCCTGAGCATGCCTACCTTAAATCCGTGCGCCGCGCCCATTACGTGTACGCCACCGACCAGGACGCTCTCCTAGGTTTCCGGGCTTTAAGCCGGACAGAGGGGATTATTCCCGCGCTTGAGCCTTCACACGCGATTGGTTATCTCTTGAAAAATAAGAGACACTTCAAAAAAAGTGATGTGATGGTTCTTTGCCTTTCAGGGCGAGGGGATAAAGACGTGACTCAGGTTTCAAAACTTCTTAAGAAAGATCTTGGAGCGTTATGAACCGGATACAGAAAAAATTTCAAGGTTTGAAGAAGCTGAAAAAAAAGGCGCTCATTATTTATCTGACCGCGGGTGACCCGAGCCTTAAAAAGAACGAAGAGCTCATCTACGCGTTTGAAAAGGATGGAGTGGATCTGGTAGAGCTGGGCGTCCCTTTTTCTGATCCTTTGGCGGATGGCGCTGTGATCCAGGAGGCCTCGGAGCGGTCGTTAAAAAAGAAGACGACCCTAAAAAAAATTCTACAGCTTGTAAGTAACGTGCGGAAAAAGTCCCAGATGCCCATTCTTCTGATGAGCTATTTAAACCCTGTTTTGCAATTCGGCCTGGCCCGCTTCGCGGATGAGGCTAAAAAATCAGGGGTAGACGGCTTGATTATTCCCGATCTTCCGCCCGAGGAGGGGAAAGAGGTCTCCACGGTCATGAAGCGCAAAAAAATCGATCTTGTTTATCTATTAGCCCCTACAAGCGGCGAAAAGAGGCGGCGCCAGGTCACGGCGGCTTCGCGCGGGTTTGTGTATTACGTCTCGTTTACGGGTGTGACGGGCGCGGCAAGGTCCATCGCCTCAGCCGTTCATCAAAATATTTCTTTGGCAAAAAAAGCAACACGCCTTCCGGTGTGTGTGGGCTTCGGAATCTCCAACCCCGCGCAGGCGAAGGCGATGTCAAAGAGCGCCGACGGGGTGATTGTGGGCAGCGCGATTGTGAAATCATTGGCTCAAAATAAAACGCTTAACGCTTCACGGTTTTCATCAAAATTTGTCCGCCCTTTTGCGCGGGCTCTAGGGAAGGCGATCTAACATGGCGCAGGCCATTATAATGGCGGGAGGGCAGGGTGAGCGATTCTGGCCCCTGACCGACAAGAAGTTTCCTAAATACCGAATTAGGCTTGATGGAAAACTTTCACTGTTACAAAAAACTTACCGCCGGCTGCTCAAAGTCTACAAGCCTTCACAAATACATGTGGTCACGACTCAAGACCATGCGGGGCTGATTCGCCAAGAGCTTCCTCAGCTTAAAAAAAGCAATATTTTGATAGAGCCGCTTCGCAAGAACACCGCTGCGGCTATTTTTCTATCGACAGCTGTCATCGCCCGACACTACGGCCCGGAGGAGATTGTCTCTTTTTTTCCGGCAGACCATTTAATAGAAAACGAATCCGAATTCAAAAAAACGGTGGGGAACACTCTAGCGCTTGCCAAGAAAGCGCCGCTACTGGTGACTGTGGGCATTAAGCCCACTTTCCCCGCGACAGGCTACGGCTATATCCAGAGCGGCAAAGTGATTCCCGGGGCGTCTTACGCCAACCGGGTCGCGCGATTTAGGGAGAAGCCCAGCCTTCCCCTGGCAAAGGCCTATCTTAGAAAGAAAAGTTTTTTATGGAATGGCGGGATATTCACTTGGAAGGCAGGCGTTTTTCTTAGCACAATGAGAAAATTCGGCCCTCCAGACTTCCGCCTGTTTGATTTGAAAAAACTTAAAGGAAGTTACCAAAAGCTTCCGCGTCTTTCGATCGACTACGCGCTTTTGGAGAAGGCCAGCAATATCGCTGTTGTGAAAACATCCATGGACTGGTGCGATATGGGCAGCTGGGACAGCTTCATGGCAAGGGCCAAAAAGGACAAAAATAAAAATTCTATTCTCGGAAAAATTGTGGCAAAGGAATCCAGCGGGTCACTGATCATCAATCACCGGGAGACCCCCGTGGTTGCCTTGGGGATCAGCGGTTTGATTGTGGTGCAGACGCCTCAGGGCACGCTCATCTGCAAGCGCACGCGCTCCGAAGAAGCCGCTCGGCTCGCCAGGGAGGAATAGTACCTGAGAATCCTGAGCATTGATTTTGGAGAAAAACGGATAGGACTCGCTATTTCAGATCCTTTAGGCTTTACCGCGCAGGGCATTGAAACGCTACTGAACAAGGGAAAAAAAGGGGTGCTGGAGTCCTTGTCAAAGATTTGCAAGGAGTATCATGTTAAGGAAGTCGTGATCGGCCTGCCCATTAACATGAATGGCAGTCTGGGGCCCAAAGCCAAAGAAGTTTTAGAGCTCGTTCCTGAAATTGAAAAGCACACGGGCTTACCTGTGAAGACGTGGGATGAACGCTTAACAAGTCGTGAAGCGGGCCGTTTAATGATTGAAGAGGGGCTTTCGCGCGACAAACAAAAAAAGAATAGTGATCGGTTAGCCGCCACACTTCTTTTGCAGAATTACTTGGAGTCTAAAAGACACCTATGAAATACGAAATCTCGACACTGCCCAGCGGTATCCGCGTAGTCGCAGCACCCCTGAAGGAAAGAAAATCAGTAGCCATCGGTATTTGGGTAAAGGTCGGCGGAAGGGACGAAGAGAAGCGCCAAAGCGGTTTGTCCCACTTTCTCGAGCATCTTGTTTTTAAGGGCACAAAAAAACGCACCGCTAACCAGATAAAGGAATCAGTGGAGGGAGTGGGCGGCAGTCTCAACGCTTTTACGTCCGAAGAATACACCTGCTTTCTCGCTAAGACGGCCCAAAATCACTTTGATAAAACGTTGGATGTTTTGTCCGACATGGTTCTTGACGCTTCTTTGAAGGAGAAGGACATCCACAAAGAACGCACGGTCATCATGGAGGAAATTAAGATGATCCAGGACCAGCCCTCACAACTTGTCGAGGAGCTTTTAGCGGAGGTGGTGTGGCCGGGTCACGCGCTGGGAAGGCCCCTTGCCGGCACGCTTGAGACGGTGGGCAGCTTTGATGAGAAGGAGTTGCGCGCCTACCGCGACCATTTCTACAGGCCGGACCTCATCACTGTCGCGGCGGCAGGCGCCATCGACCAAAAAACGCTTCTAAAGGCCGCGCGCGCCAAATTTGGCCACCTGAAGAATAGAAAAAGCGAGAAAACGCTCAATCTATTTCATAAGACTCAAAGCAAGCCCTGCCTAAGAGTTTTTTCAAAGGATACGGAACAGACGCATATTTCATTGGCCCTACACGCTTTTCCCAGAAATCACCCCGATGAATATACGCTTGATATTCTAAGCGTTCTTTTGGGCGGGAACATGTCCTCGCGCCTTTTTAATGAGGTCCGTGAAGAGCGCGGGCTTGCCTACGATATTGGTTCTTCGGTAAGGAAATATTACGAAAGTGGAGTTTTTGGGGTGGAGGCGGGCGTGGACAATAAAAAGGCCGAGGAGGCGGTGCGGGTGATCCTGGGCGAGCTGTCGAAGACCGCGCGTGTGGCCGTCGGGCGCGATGAATTAAAAAGAGCCAAGGAGTTTTATCTGGGGCAGATGGATCTTGGGCTTGAAAACAGCATGAACCAGATGCTGTGGGCCGGAGAAGGAGTTGTCTCACTCGACCGCTGCAAAACACCTGAAGAAGTCACGCGGCAAGTGGAGCGAGTGACGGCCGATGATTTGAAGCGTGTCGCGGGAGACATTTTCAGAACCGACTCACTAAACCTGGCCGTGGTAGGCCCTCAAGGCAGCCGTTTAGAAAAAAATATCAAGAAGCTTCTCTTATTCCCGCATTCCTAAAAAATTCCTAAGATGAGCGCTTCTTTCCGCCTCTGCAGGATTTTCGGGATTCAGATTAAAGTTCACGCCACATTTATTTTGCTCCCGCTTATTCTGGGTTTTATTTACACCCAGAATTACGGTTTAGCGGTCGGCATTCGGTCGGTCGTATTGGTACTCCTTGTATTTGCCTGCGTCCTGGCGCATGAGCTGTCCCACAGCCTCAGAGCAAAAAAATACGGCATCCAGACCCCCGAGATTATGCTCTATCCGATCGGCGGCGTGGCGAATATGCAGCGAATCCCTCGCGAGCCTATGAAAGAGTTCTCAATTTCAATCGTCGGGCCGCTTTCCAATTTTCTGATCGCGTTGGTTCTATTTCTTCCCCTCTATTTTATTCTGGGAAAAGAAAATTTATTTAATCCTTCGCTTGCCACGTGGCCGCAAACGATCGCCAATGTCTTCTGGATAAACCCCGTACTTGGATTATTTAACCTGATCCCCGCGTTTCCGATGGACGGCGGGCGAATGCTTCGGTCGCTTCTGGCAAGCCGCATGAGTTATCAAAAAGCGACTGGAATTTCTGTCACCGTGGGTCATATTTTTGCTATACTATTTGCTCTTTTGGGGATCTGGTTTAAGCATTGGATGCTCCTCCTTATCGCGGTGTTTGTTTTTAGGTCCGCGTCTAACGAAAAGATGATAGTTCTGTATGAGGAAGAGCTGAGAAAGAAACAGGATGGACATGAGCCGAAAGATTAAAATAGCGCCGTCACTTTTGGCGGCTGATTTCGCGCATTTAGCGGATGAAGTGCAGCGGGTGGAGAAGGCGGGATGCGACCTGCTTCACATTGACGTGATGGACGGGCATTTTGTCCCGAATATAAGCGTCGGACCTTTTATTGTGAAGGCGATACGCCGGATAACGCGCCTGCCGCTCGATACGCATCTCATGATTGAACATCCGGAAAAATACATCAAAAGTTTCGCCGAAGCAGGCACCAACCACATCACGGTTCACGCGGAAGCCTGCCCTGGCAACCTCGCCCAGGTACTCAAAATGATTCAATCCTATTCCGTCACTTGCGGCGTTTCTTTAAAACCAGAGTCGCCGCTATCCCTCATCAAGGATCACCTGAAAAACCTGGATCTCGTGCTGCTCATGACGGTCAATCCTGGTTTTGGCGGGCAGGCTTTTATGGGCGAGGTGATGGCCAAGGTCCGGGAATTGAGGACCCAATTTGATAAGGACATAGAAGTGGACGGGGGGATTAATAAAGATACCGCCATAGAAGCTGTGCGCGCGGGCGCCAATGTGCTGGTCGCGGGGACCGCTATTTTTGGCCAGACGGACGTCAAAAAGGCGATTGAGGACTTAAGATGTCACACATAAAATTTGGAACGGATGGCTGGCGCGCGCTGATGGAGACGGATTTCACGTTTGAGAACGTGGAGCTTGTCGCCCAGGCTTTTTGTGACTACCTGAATGAGGACTTTAAGAAAAAGGCCAGAAAAACCGCCCCAAAAGTCGTCGTAGGATTTGACTACAGAAAAAATTCGGAACATTTTGCCAAGACCTTTACTGAAATTCTTATCGCCAACGGCATAGAGGTCGCTCACTCAAACCAAGCGTGTCCCACGCCCGCCGTGAGTTTCACGATCGTGAGCCAAAAGCTTGACGCGGGCATCATGATCACGGCCAGCCACAATCCAGCCGGCTATAACGGGATCAAGATCAAAACGGATTTTGGAGGCTCCGCGGATAAGGGTATCACTGACGGCGTGGAAAGGCTGATAGGGAAGAATAAGGTTTTGAAGAAGCCTTTTTCCAGCGACAATCCAAAAATATACGACTTTAACGAAGCCTATCTTGTTTTTTTAAAAAAATATATAAAATGGGACGTGATTCGGCAGGCCCCTTTCAATATTCTCGTCGACTCGATGCACGGAGTGGGGAGCCGGCATATCGAAACCCTTCTTCAGGGCGGGAAAATTAAGGTCACCACAATTAGAAGCCAGCGTGATTTTGCCTTCGGCGGCATCAGCCCTGAGCCCATTCCTCATAATCTTGGCCTATCGATGGACATGATGAAAAAGGGCGGATTTGACCTGTGCGTGGTAACGGACGGGGACGCGGACCGGGTCGGGGCCATCCGTCCGGGCGGTGA
>CAZDBQ010000129.1:0-7463 GCA_964503765.1 uncultured Planctomycetia bacterium
TGCTTTTCCACCACCAGACCTTTGACCTCTTTTCCATTCTTCAGAAAGATGTTGTCGGCCAACGTTTCAGGACAAAGAAAAAGGGAGGGTAAGAGACACCCTCCCAACAAAAAAAAATGGGTAAAAAAACCTTGTCCTGCGGCCTTCATCTCTGCTTCATAATAAAGTCACAACGACTGTCTTTTGCTGACAGACGTATCTCAGGTCACTTCGGTTAAATTCAGTCTATCTTAGAAAAGCGCTATATGTTGTATGCTAACAAATAGGCAACCACTAGGCAAGCTATTTACCTACTGGTTCTTTGAGAGGGTCTACTTTGGTGTGGTGATCGGACTGGTAGGTCTGTTCAGGGGAGGAAAAACCCAGGTCAATTTCGCCTGAGACACGATTGAGGCTTTCCCGGGCGCTCTCCTCATCTGTCTCGACAATAAATAGTGTCTCCGTAAGGCTGTGACTATAGACCTCAGCGATAGGATCCGGCGTTTCCCGCGGACTCTCTTTGGCCAGGGCGCTGCCAAAGGAAAAGAGCGGTAACAATATTATCAATGCGGCTAAAATTCGCCTCATTATTATTTCTCCGAAGTAAAGATTTTGTAGATCTGTAAGCCGGGTTCTGTTTCCGCCATCCAAACATCGGCGGACGATGATCATTCATCTAGCCTTGCCATTACTGACAAGGTCCTCTTCGCCGTTCTTACGCGGCGAAAGCAGCGGTTTACCCGGGAATAAACGAGTGAGCGTCTCGCGTCCGCCATGTTGAATGGCGAAATTCTTCCCCTATTTAACCTTGCTCCACGTGGAGATTGCTCGTTTCACTTCCGCCAAACAACCGGCGGACTCGTCTCTGTAGCTCTAATCCTCCCAACCCATAAGGCTGAGGATGGGCGTTACCCATCACGTTGCTCGCGGAGCCCGGACTTTCCTCTTCGCCGAAGGACGAACCCGCCGTGGCGGGCCGCCATCCGACTCAGCGATCATCCGATCTACAAAAAGAATTCCTGATCCAAAGCCTTGTTGGCCTCTAGATCAGCTAACTTGTTTTGCTCTCGAGGAACATGCGACACGGTGACCTTCTTAAAACCCTGACGCAAATGCCTCACCAGCACAGACAAAAGTTTTAGTGAGTCTTCCTTAATCTTGTACACGCCCTGGCACTGCCGGGCCAAAAGCTCGCTGTCCGTGAATACCTCAAGTTCATTGGTGCGCATCATGATTGCTGCCTGTAAGGCAATAATCAACGCGTAGTATTCCGCCGTATTGTTGGTCGCGATCCCAATTTTTGTGGAGATATTTTTTAGGACCTCGCCCTTTTCGTTCTTAAAAACGACTCCGACGGAGGCAGGCCCGGGATTGCCCCTGGACGCGCCATCAATAAAAACTATCGTTTTCGAGCTCTTCTTTTCCGTCACGGCATCCAATACAAAATGCGCGCGCAGGATTCACACACAATGAGTTTATCTTGGATCTGTATCTCGTTTACCCTCTGAGGCGGTAATTCCATATGGCAACCCCCGCAAGAGTTGTTCTTCACCGGAACCAACGCGAGGCCCTCTCGGCCTTTTAAAATTCTCTCGTACTGAGAGATGATTTTGGGCTCGACATTCGGGACATAAGCTTTTCTTTTTTCTTCTTGGACCAACAGCGCGGCGCTGATTTCCTCGGATCTTTTTTTGATGACCTCAAGCTCCTGCTTCACCTTCTTCTCTTCCTCCGACAAAAGCCCTTTTTCCGCAGCGCATTTTGTCTTGGCTTGGTCCACACTGTCCAGCAAGCGTATAATTTCTTCTTCCAAAAGTGAGTTGTCAGCCTTGGCACCCTTAATTTCAAGCTCCATTGCGGAATATTCCTTATTGCTCTTAAGCTGGTAAAGCTGTCCCTGCAATTTCTTAATCTTGTCTTCCTTGGATTGAAGGTCTATTTCCAGTTCTTTTTGCTTCAGCTGAAATGATTTCAGCTGATCTTCCGCTGCCTTCAATCCCGCCTTTTTCTTTTCAAAATCAGATTCAATCTTCTTTTGAGTCGCCGGCTGGGCGGCAAGCTCCACCCTCAGCTGATGAATGTCAGCGTCTATTTTTTGGAGCTCGATTAAAATTTTGATCTGTTCGCTGAATACCGTAACCATTTCATCCCGTCTTCCCCATTTAACTAAGGGGAGATTTGGACCAAGGAAAAGTGGTGGGCAATACTGGGCTCGAACCAGTGACCTTTCGCATGTGAAGCGAACGCTCTAACCAACTGAGCTAATTGCCCTGGATGCTCTCAAGAAAAGCTGGGCCCGCCTGGACTCGAACCAGGGACCCGCTCATTATGAGTGAGCTGCTCTAACCGACTGAGCTACGAGCCCAAAGATAGCCCAAAATCTAAATTTTATTACAATTTAGGGATTGTAACACAGGCGAATGCCAGCGTAAAGAAAAGAAGAAAAGGACTGACCGAAGAGCTAGAAATCCAGCTCTTCTCCAGCGCCTAATTCTAGGAATGTCTTAAGCTTCCGCGAGCGGGTCGGATGTCTTAGTTTGCGGAGCGCCTTGGCCTCAATCTGACGGACCCGTTCACGAGTCACGCTAAAGATAGACCCCACTTCCTCCAGGGTGCGAGGATAGCCGTCGTTGACGCCGAAGCGGAGCTTCAAAACTTTGCGCTCTCTTTCAGTCAACGTCTCGAGCACCTCGTCCATCTGCTCCTTCAACATCGCGTAAGTTGTCGCGCTGGAAGGCGAGACGGCCCTTTTATCTTCGATAAAGTCGCCAAAGTGTGTGTCCCCTTCATCGCCAATAGGGGTTTGAAGCGAGATAGGCTCCTGGGCGATTTTTAGAATCTCCCTGACCTTCTCCACACCCATGCGCATGCGCTGGCCAATTTCCTCAGGAGTCGGCTCCTTGCCCGTTTCCTGCACCAAAGTACGTTGTACGCGGATGAGCTTGTTAATCGTCTCAGTCATATGAACTGGGATACGAATCGTTCTTGCCTGGTCGGCAATGGAACGTGTCACCGCCTGCCGAATCCACCAAGTGGCGTAGGTGCTAAATTTATAACCACGGCGGTATTCAAATTTATCTACCGCCTTCATCAGCCCTATATTTCCCTCCTGAATCAAATCAAGGAAGGAAAGACCGCGGTTGGTGTATTTCTTAGCGATACTGACTACCAAGCGCAGGTTGGCCTCGACCAATTCTTTCTTCGCTCTTTGGTATTTGTTCTCTTTCCTTCTGATAATCAAAAAGCGGTCTTTCAGGGCTTCAGCGTTCTTCTCCCCAAATTGTGTGAGGAGCTGACGCTTTTCCTTCAAAAGCGTGCTAATCTGCAGGCGATCTTTTTTCCGCCGGCCTCTTTCCATTTCCTTCTCAATTTTCTCAAGCCTCAAAACGCATTTCTTGATGTCATAAAAGATATCCTCGACGATGCGCGCACTGACGCGGAACTCAAGAAGGAGATTCAGGGTATTGGTGTTCCGTTTGGCTCCTCTCAGCCGTCTGGCGAGGATCTTAAGCCTTCGGAGGGTACGAGGCGCGTTTTCACGGAATTTCAATTCCTCATCAATGTACTCCTCGATCGTGTACTCACGCGTGAGAAGCCTATTGGTAAAATCTAAAATAAAATGGCGGGAATACAAACACTCAAAAACGGTTTTTCTAAACTCAAGCTCATCGGCCTCGATACGTTTGGCAAGCTCAAGCTCCTGTTCACGAGTAAGAAGCGAAATCTGTCCCATTTGGCGTAAATACATCCGCACAGGATCGTCCATCTGTTCAAGCCGCCCCGGAGAGACCGTAGCAGCCTCAGGCTCTTCCTTTTTGGGTTCGGGCTCCTCGGCCGCGTTTTCATCGCCGTCAGAATCTTTCTCGTCATCGCCGTCCTCGTCGGTCGCCTTAGCCCCCGCCTCGTCATTCTCCACCACCTCAATCTGTTGAGCGGTCAAGGTCATCAGCACTTCATCAATCTCCTCTGAAGAAGTCACGTCCCCCGGCAAAAGGCGGTTCATATCATCGTAGGTAACAAATCCTTTTTCTTTGCCCAACGCGACGAGCTGCTCGACTCCTTTGGTCTTAAGCTTAAGTTTCGCGGCGTCTGAAAGCTCTGACGGCTGACCCGCTAATTTGGCGGAGACAGCCAGTGGCGCCTTTGACGGGCGGGTCATTTTTTGTGCTTTCTTGGATTTATTTTTTTTCATTTATTTTCTTCATCCCCTTGTTGAGTTCGTTAAAATCGTACAAAAGCTTGTTAATTCTATTCTTGTCGCCTTGACGCTGCGCCACCAGAATTTCGGCGCTCAAACCTTCGCGTTCCGCTTTTATTCGCAAACGCTTCACCCAAACCACGCAATCTGTGAATGTCCTTTGCTTATCTAAAATTTTTTCCGTTTCGGCGCACGCGAGCGAAATAATGCGCACCCCCTCAGGATCGTCCTTATAAAAATTGATCAACTGGGCCGCGGCCACCGGTCCGGCCTCTTTGGCTAAAAGCCGCTTAGCGATATCCCTGGCCCTGTGATGCTGGAAATCATCCGCGCTAATTTCATCCCTCGCCTGAGAAACATAATCCGGGTCGTCCAGCATGAGGCCAATCAAAAGTTTTTCAACCGTTTGTATCTCGCTGTCCGCTGGCGGCCTCGCCTCACCCCTCGCGCTACGCGGCCGGCTTTCGTTCTTGCCCATCTCGGCAAGCAAGGCTTCCTCCGAAAGCGTCAATTCCCTGGCCAGCTCCTTCAACCAGGCGGATCTTAAAATCTCATTTTGAACCTTGGAGAAAAGAAGCACCATTTCATTGGCGATCTTCACTTTCCCCTCCACCGCGCGGTGGTCAAATCTTTCCTTCAACAACAAAAGCTTGTAATCAAAGAGCGTCTTGGCCTGGTCCAGCATCTCGCGAAAACGTTCGGGGCCAAATTCTTTGATGTAAGAATCGGGATCGTGGCCTTTTAAGAGCCTTACGATTTTTACCTCAAGTCCCTCTTCCAGAAAGAGCTCAAGCCCTCTTAACGTCGCCAGCTCCCCGGCCTTATCCGCGTCATACAAAATAACAACGTTCTTTGTGTGGCGCTTAATGAGCTTGACCTGATCGACCGTAAGCGCCGTTCCCAGCGAAGCCACCACATTTTCTACACCTGCCTGATGGCAGGCGATGAGGTCCATGTAGCCCTCAACCACAATCGCTAAATCTTTTTCACTAACCGCTTTTCTCGCCTGAAAGAGCCCGTAAAGATGCCGGCCCTTGTGATAACTCTCGCTCTCAGGAGAGTTGAGATACTTGGGCAAGGCGTCATCCATTACCCTGCCGCCAAACGCCACACAGGCGCCTTTCAAATCCAAGATCGGGAAAATAACCCTGTGACGAAACCGGTCGTAAAAGCCACTCTCTTTCCTGGGGATCACCAGGCCCGCCTTTTCCAGAACGGCGTCCGGAATCTTTCCCTTAATCGCCAGGCTTAGGCTGTCCCAAGATTCCGAGGCGTAGCCAATCTTAAAATGGGAGATCGTCGCCTGCGAAATACCACGGTTCTTTAAATAATCCCTCGCCCGCTGAGCCTCTTTGCCGTTTAACAGACCTGCGTGATAAAAATCCTGAGCCAACTGATTGGCCTTAACAAAGAGGGCTGCCCTTTCCACGGCCTCGGAATTGACCACCTTGTCTTTGGGGATTTCGATGCCCGCGCGGTCCGCCAGCATTTCCACAACTTCCCGAAAGTCTTTTCTTTCCTCCTTCATCAGAAAACTGAAGACGTTTCCGCCGGCCCCACAGCCAAAACAGTGAAAGATCTGCTTATCGGGGCTCACCATGAACGACGGCGTTTTTTCGTGATGAAAAGGGCAAGGGGCCTTAAAGTTTCTGCCCGCCCGCTTGAGCGGCACAAACCCAGAAATAATTTCCACAATATCCGTTCTTTCCTGGATTTGGTTCAAAATGGATTCGGGAATCATGACGCTTTCTGAACATCCGCAAGCTGCGGCGAAATTTTTGACAAAAATTCAAAGAGCGATGGCGCGATACGAGAAACTTTGGGCCCCACAAATGACCGGGTCTGGATATCCGTCTTGAGGGGCATTAGCGGCGAATAATCAATCAGCATGAATAGGAGGCTCAAAAGAATCACCCACCGGCACGCCCCTATCACCAAACCAACCAGCTGATAAAAAAAACCGCCCTCCCCCACCTTCAGTAGCTTCAGAATCAGCATGATCAAAAGCTTTGTGAGACAAAAAACCACCACCAACAGAGTGAAGAAAGAAAGCGCCCTGGCAGTTGTGTAATTTAAAACTGTTTTCAGGGTCAGAAACTGGGTCAGCGGCTCATGCAGCAGAAATGTCACTATCAGTGTGATGAGGTACGCCGCTATTCTCAGTAATTCCGGAAAAAAACCTGAACGGTAACCGACATAACAGCCTCTTAAAACGGCTATTACGGTGACATAATCAACCCACGTAAGCCTTAAAAAAAATTCCTTCAAAGCGCCTCTCTAACCAATAGACCAACCCCCCTGTCACTGGCTATAAGATATTTGTAAGAATGAAGACGATTTATTATATAAAGACTAAACGAGCGGGAAGTATAGCATCGAACTTCTGATTTGTCAAATAGTTAATAGACAAAATATAAGGAAATTTACCTCTCAGGGACCGGCGGTTGTCTTGATTCTTCCGGTGGAGCCCCGTTCGGGCGCTTTCACGATCTTTTCAAATTTACCGTCAAAATTATCGTCGTAATGCTTCTCAATAAGACGGTGATTCTTTTCCATGCTCCTAAAGTCGGGTTTTCCGTCAAAATTCCTATCCCATTCCCTCAAATAGATGAGCCCATTTTTTAGATAGATCCAATAATCCGGCTTTCCATCCACACGTCTGTCACTGCTGATCACGATAGGAGCGCCTGTCGCGTCATACTTCATCCAGGTGTCTATCTTTCCGTTGTAATCGGAGTCTCTTTCCCCCGTATCAGGAATCCCGTTTTTAAAATAAATAATGCCGTCCGTGGTCTTGTCCCCGTTCTGGTCAATCACCATCTTTATAATTTTTTCGTCTTCAAAATAAAGCTTGGTTTCCTTACGCCCATCGCCGTCGCGGTCTCTCTCCTCGACTCTCTGCGCCGCGAAACAAACTGAATAGGACAAAGCCGCTAGAAGGCTTAAAAAAAAGATGCGCTTAAAACTCACCTATCGCTCCGGCCGATTGATTCACTTTGATGTTGGGCACTCTCTTTGTGATTTTAACTTTTTTCTCAAAATCACCGTCGTAGTTCTCATCCGAATATTTTTCAAGCAATTGATACCGCTCATCCAGCTCCCTCAAATCCGCTTTTCCTGGTATCAAAATCCTCACATCCGGCTTACCGTCAAAATTCCTGTCCCACTCTCTCTTGTAGATAAATCCGTTCTTGAGGTATTTCCAATAATCCACATTCCCGTCGCCGTTCTTGTCTCTGGTAATAATCCACGGCACGCCCGTGATGTAGTATTTGATCCAGGTGTC
>CAZDBQ010000130.1:0-5405 GCA_964503765.1 uncultured Planctomycetia bacterium
GCGCCAAATTCTCCAGCACCGGCCTCAAGTCCCCCGGCATCCCTTCGAGTATTTCTTCGGCAAAACCGTAGGTCATCAGAAAACGCGCGCGCTGCTCTGATAGCCCCCGGCTTCTTAAATAAAAAAGCTCGTCATTTTGCAGCTGTCCCGTTGTCGCGCCGTGAACGCACTGCACGTCGTCGGTGTCAATCCGAAGCTGCGGCCTCGAGAAGGCCTGCGCGGTGTCGGACAAAAGAAGATTGCGGTTCATCTGGTGGGAGTCCGATTTCTGCGATTTTTTGGGGACCGAGACAAGGCTGTTAAATTCTGATTTTGCCTTGCCGCTTAAGATGCTCTTGTAAAACTGACGGCTCGTGCAGTGCGGCACGTCGTGGTGCGCTGCCGGGTGATTAAAAATCTGCGAGTCGCCATTCAACATCGAAAGACCCTTTAGAGACGCGAAGCCGCCCTCCCCGCCAAACTCGACAGAGTCCTCATTGCGCGTAACTGCTCCGCCTTGCGTGAAAGCGTAAGCGTTGAGCGTCGCGTAACCTTTAAGGAAATACCGATTCGTAGAAAACTGTGTCGCCTTTTCGCCCGACCGCTGGATTTGGAAAAAATCAAGGCACGCGCCTTCGCCGAGATCCACTTCGGTCACCGCGTTGCTGAAAACTTTTTGATCGCCCAAATTGACAAAATCAACCACGACTTTTACCCGCGCGCACTTGCCTGCTACAACCAGGATCCTTGGGTAAGAGAGCGTTCCGGCCCCGTCCCCGGCGTTTACGAATAAAACATGAATCGGCGTCTCCATCGTTAAATGATCCGGAACGTGCACAAACGCGCCATCCCTGAAGCTAAAGGTATTGATCGCCGCAAAAGAGTTTGTTTCTTTTTCAATGCGGGCCGCGAGAACATTTTTCAACAAATCGCTGTGGCTTTGAAGGGCCGTCGAAAGATCGGAGAGGAGAAGCCCGGCGTCTTTAGAACCTGCCAAAGAAAGTGGCTTGGAATAAACTCCGTTGAGGAAAACAAGACGGTTCTCCGTGCCCGGAAGGAAAAAAGGCTCTGCTTCTTTTTGGCTGATCGGACTTGAAGCCCCCTCGGCTCCCGCCAAAAATGCCGAGCCCAAAAGAGGCTCAAGATTAATGTACTTCCATGATTCGTTACGGCGGTCGGGGAAACCAAGGGACTCGAAGCGCCCGTAGGCCTTCTGGCGAAGGTCACTAAGCCACAGGCCAGGACCCTTTTCTTTCCCAAGGCTTAGGGAGGAAAAGGATTCCCGGTAAATTTTATTTTGTTCGACTCGCGCCGTTTCCATGTGCAGCTTCCTTTGTTGCCATCAAATCGTAACCCAATTTTTCCAGCTCAAGCGCCAGGCTCTTGTCGCCTGAACGGACAATCCGGCCCTCGGAGAGAACGTGAACAAAATCAGGTGTGATGTAATTCAAAAGTCGTTGGTAATGGGTGATCAGAATAATCGCGTTGTCTTTACGCCTCAGGCGGTTCACACCCTCCGCGACAATTCGGAGCGCGTCAATATCCAGCCCCGAATCCGTTTCATCTAAGATAGCCAGCTTGGGGTCCAAAACAGCCATCTGGACAATTTCATTCCTTTTTTTCTCACCGCCCGAGAAGCCTTGATTCACGTTGCGGCTGATAAAATCAGGGTTCATCTCGACAATTTTTAGTTTCTCGCGCAAAATTTCATCAAATTCCAGGGGGTCCACTTCCTGCTTTCCTCCGCGGACGCGTTTGGCGTTGTACGCCATCCTTAAAAAACTTCCGTTATTGACGCCCGGAATCTCCACGGGATACTGAAACGCCAGGAAAATGCCCCTGAGTGCCCGCTCTTCCGGCTCAAGGTCTAAAATATTCTGACCTTCAAAAAGCACCTGGCCCTTCGTCACGCCGTAGTGCTCATCGCCCGTCAAAACCTTCGCGAGCGTGCTTTTTCCGGAGCCGTTCGGGCCCATGATCGCGTGGACCTCGCCGGCTTTCACCTCGAGGTTGAATCCCTTCAAAATCTCTTTGCCATCAATGCTGGCGTGCAAATCTTTTATGCTTAACATCTCGATCTCCTCTGTCTTTTTACCCTACACTCCCCTCAAGCTTCAACCCCAAAAGCTGGGTCGCTTCCACCGCGAACTCTCCCGGAAGCTCCCGAAACACATCCCTGCAAAAACCGTTAATAATCGCGCCCATCGCGTTTTCCGTGGAAATCCCTCTCTGGCGAAAATAAAAAAGCTGATCGTCGCTCACCTTCGAAGTCGACGCTTCATGCTCCGTCTGGGCCGTCGCGTTCTGCACGTCTATATAAGGAAAAGTGTTCGCGCTGCATTTGGATCCGATGAGAAGCGAGTCGCATTGCGTGAAATTTCTCGCGTTGGATGCGGACTTCTTAATTTCAACCGCGCCCCGGTAATTGTTGCTGGCCTGGCCCGCCGAAATGCCCTTTGAAATAATCGTGCTCTTCGTGTTCTTGCCGATGTGAATCATCTTGGAGCCGGTATCGGCCTGTTGAAAATGGTTGGTCAGCGCCACGGAGTAAAATTCACCCACGGAGTTGTCGCCGATCAGCATGCAGCCGGGATACTTCCACGTAATCGCCGAACCCGTCTCTACCTGTGTCCAGGAAATCTTGGAGTTCTTTCCGAGACACTTGCCGCGCTTGGTCACAAAATTATAAATGCCGCCCTTGCCTGTTTTGGGGTCGCCCGCGAACCAGTTTTGAACCGTGGAGTATTTGATTTCAGCGTTGTCTAGGGTCACAAGCTCGACGACGGCTGCGTGCAATTGATTCGTATCAAACTTTGGGGCCGTGCATCCCTCGAGATAGGAAACGTAACTATTGTCTTCACAAATAATAAGTGTCCGTTCAAACTGACCCGAACCTTCGGTGTTGATTCTAAAATAGGTAGAGAGCTCCATCGGACAGCGGGTATTTTTAGGAATGTAGACGAAGGAACCATCCGAAAAAACCGCCGAATTAAGCGTCGCGTAGAAATTGTCGGTGTAAGGAACCACGGAGCCCATGTATTTTTTAATCAACTCCGGGTATTTTTGCACCGCTTCTGAGATCGGGCAAAAGACGACTCCGGCCTCAAGAAGTTTTGCCTTGTAACTCGTGGCCACCGACACGCTGTCAAAAATCGCGTCCACCGCGACTCCGGCGAGCTTTTTTTGTTCCATCAGCGAAATCCCAAGCTTCTCAAACGTCTTGCGGAGCTCTGGATCTACCTCTTCCATGCTCTTCAGCTTCTCCGGCGCTTTCTTGGGCGCGGAGTAATAGCTAATATTCTGATAATCGATAGCCGCGTGATGCACGTTGGCCCACGTAGGCTCCTTCATCGTCTGCCAGTACTTGAAAGCCTTTAATCGGAACTGAAGCATGAAGTCCGGCTCATTTTTTTTCGCGGAAATCAGGCGGACAGTCTCCTCCGTCAGGCCCTTCGGAATCGTATCCGTCTCGATTTCCGTTTTAAAGCCGTACTTGTATTCCTGTTGGGCGAATTCTTCTATCGTTTTAGGCCCCATAACTCAGCTCCCCGCCGCCAACAAATGATCCGACTCAATTTCCTCATTCTTGGCCAGCATCTCCAGCGTGATCGAATCATAAAACTTGTCCAAAAGATTCTTGGTCTTTCTCCAAACGGGCTTCACCCCACAAAGACAAAAATGTGTGCAAACAATCTCTTCCCGCACCTCGGGCTGGCAGAAAATCTCAAAAGTCCCACCCTCCAGCACGTCCACCACCTGCTTTAGGGTGATCTCTGACGGCGGCTTTGCCAAAGAATAGCCGCCCTGGTTGCCATGGTGAGACACGACAAGATTGGCGTGACGAAGGGCCTGGATAATCTTCTCGATATAAGGCACCGGATAATGCTCCTTCTCCGCGATCTCCTTAATCGTGATCCACTGAGTCCCCGGGTGCTTCGCCATGTAAATCATGCAAACCAGCCCGTACTCCGTTTTAGTGGTGTATCTCATAACCTCTCCTTAAACCGAAAACGACGTTCCGCACCCGCAACTTCCGGTCGCGTTCGGGTTCACAAACTTAAAACCTCCTCCTACAAGATCCGTGGAGTAATCCACCATCATGTTATCCAAATAGACAAAACTTTTTGTGTCGCACACTAATTTGAGTCCGCCAATCTCAAAAACCCTGTCATATTCATTCAACTTGTCATCAAATTTGACGTCATAAGTGAGCCCCGAACAGCCTCCGCCCCTGACGCCCACTCTAAGAAACGCCCCAGGCTTATTCTGCTCCGAAATCAGCCTTTTGACCTCACTTTGGGCATTTTCTGACATTGTAATCATTGTCGCGCCCTTCTTTTAACTAACTCACCTTTAAACTTTTAAACCTTTTAACCTTTAAACCATCCCTTAAAAGTATACCGTATTCGGACTATTATAGTCCACATTATTATTTTTGAACTTAATTTATGTAAGTTATTTATTTATAACTACTTATGAATCTACATCAAGACGGAGCCATTTCGGCTCCTCGTAGGCTGGGAGCATATTAGTGGCGAGACTTTCCACATCAACCACATCCTGGGCCTCAAACCCAAGCTCTTCACGGTCATAAACTCCGAGAATTTCACTAGAATTGACCACAAAAACATGCGGAACCCGTTTCCCGTCCCTCAAAATGGCGGTGACCACGTGCCCTCCCCTAAGCGTCGGGCGGGTCGCTTTGATCTTACCGGCAATATTTTCCGGCAAGAGCCTCTTAGACCTCTCAATGAAAACACCTTTATACCGGGGCGTGTGCGTCTGCCGGGTAACCGCGTTCTTAAAAATACGGTCCGCCTGGCGGTACATAATCACCAAAAAGGGAAATACAATGACAAGCCAGCTTCCAAAAACAGCCCTTATCCAAAGGGTCTCGAAGCCGCTCGATTCATGAATTTGATCCTTTAATTTAAAACTCCAAAAAAATGCTGACGCGATAAGCAGTCCAATAAAGATACTCATGCCGTTAAACCAGGCATCGACGGCGTGCTCCTGGTCGTCATTGAGCCGCTTCCAAATTTGCTCTTTCTTCCTCATGAAGGGAATCACGAGCAAAAACCAGCTTCCAAACACAGCCACGACCCATGTGACGGTAAGCTCTGCCCCCACAATTGGGCCAAAGCAAGCCTTCATCAAGGTAGTCCAGATAACCGCCGCCACAACAAACGACCCGGCGAACCAAAGGATCCACCTTAGCCAGAAGAAAAATCCGTAACGGTCTTTGATCGCTCGCATCAGTAGGTCACCCTGTAAAGCATCCAATAAACAACGACGCCTGTGACTGAAACGTAGAGCCAAAGCGGCAAAGTGACGCGAGCGATTGCCATGTGCTTTGAAAACTGGCTTTTAAACGCCCGAAAAAGGGTGATGAAAATAAGAGGCACAATGACAACCGCCAAAATTGT
>CAZDBQ010000131.1:0-43148 GCA_964503765.1 uncultured Planctomycetia bacterium
GCGAGCCGGTTCATGTGGATACTTTGATTGACCATAGTGGTCTTGCGGTGGGGAAAGCGATCGCGGTCGTGTCGGGGATGGAAATCAAGGGGCTGATAAAACAGCTGCCCGGAAAAATTTTTGTAAGGAAATAAGAGAGCAGCCATGTCGCAAATGACACAAGCCATATCCATTAAATTAAACGGCGAGAAAAAAAGTCTCTCCTCAGCGTTGACGCTGGCGGAGCTACTTTTGGAATTGGCGATCCCCAAAGAAAAAGTAGTGATTGAGCTTAATCTTGAGATTATTCCTAAGGACCGGTGGGAGAGTGTTTGTTTGAAAGAGGCGGATCAGGTTGAGATTGTCCATTTTGTAGGAGGCGGCGCGGGCGCTTCGGGAGCGAAGGCCCTTGTGATCGTTGAGTCGCCCGCGAAGTGCAAGACGATCCATAAATATTTAGGGCCCAATTTTGAGGTCACCGCTTCGATGGGCCACGTCATTGACCTCCCCAAGAGCAAGATGGGAATCGATATTGAAAATAACTTTGAGCCAAAGTACATCGTGGTAAAAGACAGAAAAAAAACGTTGAGTGAGCTTAAGAAGAAGGCCAAGGGCAAGAAAGAAATTTACCTGGCCTGCGATCCTGACCGTGAGGGAGAGGCCATTAGCTGGCACCTGAAAAATCAGCTCGGAGAAGGAAAAAAAGTTTGCCGTGTTGTTTTTAACGAGATCACGAAGGAAGCGGTTCAGGAGGCCTTTAAGCACCCCATGGAAATTGACATGAATCTTGTGGGAGCTCAACAGGCCAGACGTGTTTTGGACAGGTTGGTGGGGTATAGCTTAAGTCCTCTCTTATGGCAGAAGGTGGGCCGCGGACTTTCGGCGGGCCGTGTCCAGTCAGTGGCGCTGCGCCTGATCGTGGACCGGGAGAAGGAAATTAAAGCCTTTGTGGCCGATGAGTACTGGACCATTGAGGCGGACCTAAAAAAGAAAAAGGGTGACCCTACGCCTTTTACCGCCAAACTTGAAAAGATAGGCGAGTCAAAGGCAGAGATAAAGGATCAAAAGACAGCGTCGACTATTTTTGAAAAGATAAAGCCGCACCCTTTTGTCGTGAAGGACATCAAACGGCAAAAGAAGAAAAGAAATCCTTACCCTCCTTTCACCACTAGCAAGCTTCAGCAGGCTGCCTACAACGTGCTGAGGTTTCCTGCCTCTAAAACCATGAAGGTCGCGCAGACGCTTTATGAAGGTGTGGACATCGGTTCAGAGGGAACGGTGGGGTTGATTACCTACATGAGAACGGACTCGGTAAGAATCTCTGAGACCGCGCTCAAGGAAACGCGTGAGCTCATCCTACGAGATTATGGAAAAGAGTATCTGCCTCACACTCCCAATATTTACAAGTCTAAAAAGCAAGCACAGGAAGCTCACGAAGCCATCCGTCCCGCCTCCGTGATGAAGCGTCCGGGCGACATCGAGCAATATTTGACGCCTGACCAATCCAAACTTTATTCGCTGATTTGGCAGCAGGCCGTTTCAAGCCAAATGACGCCCGCCCTGATCGCTCAGGAGACGGCGGATATTTTTGCCGGCGAGTTTCAGTTTAAGGCGACAGGAAGCCGCGTGGAGTTCCTAGGTTGTCTGGCGGCGCAAGGACGAACGGAGGAGCAGGACAATCCTCTGCCCGCCCTGGAACCCAATGAGATGTTGGACCTTATTAATCTCGAAAACAATCAACACTTCACGAAGCCTCCGCCACGCTTCACCGACGCTTCGCTCGTAAAGGCGCTTGAAGAAAAGGGCATTGGGCGCCCCTCCACGTACGCTCCGATCATTATGACACTGACGGGAAGGCACTACATCAATCGCGATGGGGGAAGTTTAGTCCCTACAGAGCTGGGGATTCTAGTGACGGATTTGCTCGTGCAGTATTTCTCCAAAGTGCTCGATTTCGAATTTACCGCTAAGATGGAAGAAGAGCTTGATCAAGTCGAGGAAGGGAAGTTTGAATGGGTGCAGGTCGTCAGAGATTTTTATGGCGTCTTCGCCGGCCAGATGGAGTTCGCGAAGACCCAGATGCAGCCTGTGAAGAGAGAGGTCGAGCCTACCGATGAGATCTGCGAGAAATGTGGAAAGCCAATGGTCATTAAATGGGGACGGCGCGGGCGCTTCATGAGCTGCTCCGCGTGGCCTGAATGCAAAAACGCGAAGTCCATTCCTACCGCGGTGGACTGTCCCCAATGTAAAAAAGGAAAGCTTGTCGCCAGGCGAGCGCGTTCTGGCAAGGGAAGGCCTTTTTATGGCTGCTCGGCTTACCCGGAATGCACTTTCATTGTTAACCGACTGCCAGCTGGCGATGCGGCCGCGAAGACTGTCCCTGAAGGCCAGGAAAAAGTTGTTGATGATAAAGAAACAATAGCGGAAGATTTTTAACAGGAGCTCGATGGACAGGCATACGGAAAAATTTTTGACGTATCTGAAAGTTGAGAAAAATTATTCTAACCATACGCTGGTGGCCTATGGGCACGATCTTAAAGAATTCTACAATTTTATGGGGGAGGCGCCGGTCCAGGACGCGGACCTGATTGCTTTAAGGAGATACCTGGCGCATCTGAAATCGAATAATTTATCAAAGAGAAGCGTGGCCAGGCGTTTGGCGAGCTTGAGGACGTTTTATAAGTTTTTAACCCGCGAGGGCTACTTAAAGAAGAGCCCGATGGGGCTCTTGAAGACGCCGAAGCTTGAAAAAAAGCTTCCGATGGTTTTGGACGAGACTGAAATTAGCCGGCTGATGGATTCTCCCATCGATGATATCGCGGGCCGTCGGGACAAGGCGCTCCTTGAGACTCTCTACTCCACCGGGATGCGTGTTTCGGAGCTCGTGCAGCTGAATATGGGCGGGGTTGATTTTATCGGAGGAGTATGCCGCGTTCGCGGAAAGGGAGGTAAGGAGCGGCTGTGTCCCATAGGGGACAGAGCGCTAAGAAGCATTCGAAGCTATTTGGAATTGAGGGAAGAAAAGCCCAACAAGCGAGAATCTGTTTCAAACGGAAAAAATCAAAACGCTCTTTTTTTGAATTATTCCCCAAACCAGGCAGGCTCGCGTCTCACTGACAGGAGCGTACGACGAGTGCTAGATAAATACATTGAAAGGACTTGCCGCAGGGAAAATATATCGCCGCATACGCTGCGTCATTCGTTCGCGACGCATCTTTTGAACAAGGGGGCTGACTTAAGGTCTGTGCAGGAGCTCTTGGGACATGAAAATCTTTCAACCACTCAAATTTACACGCACGTGTCGACGCAGAGATTGAAGGAAGCCTATGACAAGGCGCACCCGAGGGCATAGGGTGATGAGATTTTTATACGATATTTGTTTTCTAATTTTCGCGTTATTTTATTTACCCTTCTTTCTCATGAAGGGGAAGCACAAACAGGGTTTTTTGACTCGGCTTGGCCTAGTCCCGCGCCCGATAAGAGAAAGTTTGGCGGGTGAAAAAGTAATTTGGGTTCACGCCGTTTCGGTCGGGGAGATGGTGCAGGCCATAAGGCTTGTCAACGCGTTAAGGGAGAAGCTCCGGGAGTTTAAGTTTGTTTTAACCGCGACGACGGCCACGGGCCTGGAGGTCGCCCAGAAGCTGAAGAATGACGAGGATACGGCTCTCTACTTTCCCGTCGACTTTAGAATTTGCGTGAGTTCGTTTATCCGGGGCATTTCACCGCAGGCGGTTGTTATCCTTGAAACGGAGATCTGGCCTAACGTGATTTATGAGCTTTCGCGGAGAAAGATTCCGGTTTATATCGTGAACGGCCGCATTTCAGATAAGGCGATAGACAGCTACAGGCGGGTACGACATTTTCTTCGTCCGGTCCTAAACCGTTTGTCGGGGATCAGTGTTCAAGATGATCTTATGAAAGCGAGATTTCTGGATTTGGGGGCTGACGCGAGACTGGTTTCTGTGACGGGCAATATGAAGTTTGACTGGAGGCCCGCGCCCCAAAGTGGGGAGGCCGTGGAAAACCTAAAAAGAGCCCTCAAGCCGTCAGACTCTTTTTTGTGCATCGCGGGGAGCACACATGAAGGAGAAGAGGAGATTTTATTTGAGATGTATTCCTCTGTCCGAAGGCTTTTTCCGTCCTTCAGGCTTCTCATCGCGCCACGCCACCCGGACAGAATCGAGGCGATTGAGGCAAGGGCTTTAAGAAAGGGCGTAGACGTAAAAAGGGTTTCAAGGATCGCGGCGTCCGGCGTTGTTCCTGAACACGCGGTTCTTCTTTTGGACACGATGGGCCTACTATCAAGCTTGTACCGCCTGGCGGATGTTGTCTTCGTGGGAGGGAGCTTGGTACCAAGCGGAGGCCATAATATCGTTGAACCGGCTTTTTTTGAACGGGCCATTATTTTTGGGCCTCATATGCAGAATTTTAGGGAAATGGCTGAGGCGTTTAAAAAGGCAAACGCGGCCATTGAAGTAAAGGACAGGGGTGAGCTGGAAAAGGCGCTGGTGTCGCTCCTGAAGGATTCCAAGACGAGGGGCGCTTTAGGACTCGCGGCAAAGTCGTTGGTTTTGCGGCACCAGGGCGCTACGGAAAGAAATACTCAAGAGTTGTTGTCAGCGTTCAAGATAAACTGACCAACGTATAAGTAATAGGAATTTGGCCGTGATGATTTTTGAACGAGACAAGGAGCGAGGAGACGGCATAGTGTTAACTATACCAACGACGAGAGACGCAGTCGCAGTCAAAAATCGTCCGGCCCCGGAGGGGAAGCCCCTCTTTTGCCCGACTGACTGCGTTGCTCCTCCTCGGCATAGTTACTACTATTCCTCGTCGTCGCGCCTTGCATTCGGACAAAATAGGGACTTCCAAATTCCTATTACTTATACGTTGGTCAGTTAAACCGGAGAAATTTTCGTATGAAAAAAATCATCGGCTCATTTTTATCGTCGATTTACCGCAACGTGGTTTTGATGAATCAGGCCAGCTATCGTTTATTTCCCTCTAGAATCAAAAAAGTCAACGCGCGCGTGATCAGTATCGGGAATATCACGTGGGGAGGAACGGGCAAGACACCGCTGGTGATCAGTCTCGCAAAGCACCTTTCGGAAGCCGGAAAAAAGGTGGCTGTTCTGACCAGGGGCTATGGAAAAGATGAAGTGGAGGAGCTGAAAAAAAGCCTCCCCAACACACCGATTCTCGTGGGCCGCGACAGAATCAAATCCGCCCAGGAGGCCGTTAAAAAATTTAATGCCGAGATCCTGATTCTTGATGACGGATTCCAGCACATCCGGCTTCATCGGGACGTGGACGTGGTGAATATTAACGCCACGCTCCCTTTTGGCCCCGGGGGGTTGATCCCCGCCGGCACGCTGAGGGAGCCTTTGGAGAATCTATCGCGGGCACATATTTTTATGCTCACGAAAAGTAACATCGGGTCAAAAAATCTCCATTGGATACGCCAGCGGCTTGCGTCGATCAAGCCGGATGCCGTGATCTTTGAAGCGGTCCATCATCCCGTTCATTTTTCTGATCTCAAAAGAAACCGTTACATGCCTTTGGCGGAAATTAAAGGCAGGAAGGTGGCGACCCTCTCAGGGATTGGAGACCCGTATTCGTTTGAAAAGACCGTCGAAAATCTTGGGGCCCACATACAACTGGCCGCGCGATTCGATGACCACCACTCGTACACTGAATCTGAGCTGATGGATTTTATCAACCGGTGCAAGGAAGTGGGCGTGCGGGAGGTGGTTACCACGCAGAAAGATTATTACCGTATCGAGCCCGTGCTCAAGAAAAAAAAGTCGCCCGAAGTGAGTCACATGAGTTTTTACATACTAGAAATCGAATTCCAGGTGAATGATGAAGAAGACTTTATTAGAAGATGCGTTAATTCTTAACGTCACCAAAACGCTCCGGTTTTTTGTGCACTGGCTGCCGTTTGGGGTGTCCCTGTTTATCGGCCGGTGTTTTGGAAACGCGGTCTATTTATTGTCCAAGCGCCGGGGGATCGCGTACCGCAATCTGAGAGCAGCCTTCGCGACCGAGAAAACGAGGAAGGAGATGAAACGGATTGTCCGGAAGTCCATGCAGACGATGGGGCTGTCGGCGATGGAGCTCTTACGTTTTCCTGATTTGAACGAGCGTTACGTCAGGGAACATCTGGAATTTGTGGGCACTCACAAATTTGAGCCTTATCTCCGCGAAAAGAAGGGAATTATTTTTCTGACGGCCCACTTTGGTAATTGGGAGTTTCTGAATCTCGCCGCCAACCTCGTGGGTTATCCTTTGGTCGCGCTGGCCCGCGCCCAGAAGCACCCGCGCTCAGATGAGTTTTTAAATTCCTTAAGAATTTCCAAGGGAGGCCAGGTCATAAGGAAGGGCATGCCCATGCGTGAGATTTTAAGATCGCTCAAGAACGGGAAGATTGTCGGGATTCTCAGCGATCAGGATGGCGGGCGCAACGGAACTTTTGTACGTTTTTTTAACCGCCTCTCATCGACGCCAAGCGGTGTGGCCACGTTCGCGTTGCGCACGGGGTCGCCTATTTTTCCTGTTTTTATTTTTAGGGAAAACAACACCGAGCACCGTGTCGAGGTGGAGGGCCCCCTGGCGATGCCGGATGCCTCGACGGATCCCGCAGAAGCCGAGCGGATGATCCTTCAGCAGTTCGCGGAGATTTTGGAGTCCAAGATAAGAAAAGCGCCGGATCAGTGGCTATGGTCTCACCGTCGCTGGAAATCCACCCCGGATCGCTTCGTGCTAGTGTTGAGCGACGGGAAGGCTGGGCATTTGAATCAGTCCCTAGCGGTTCTCGATGCCATCAAGGAGGCCAGGGCAGCGCAAGGCTTCGCCGCTGAGCATACCCATCCAAAAATCGTTGAGGTACGGTTCAGGAGCCGGCGGGTTGAAGAGGCCTTTAAGGTGCTTTGCCTCTTGACGCGCGGACATCTGCCGTTTAAAGTCTGGCTGCTCAAAGCAGTGCTGCATGAGAGTTGCTATGAAACCATTTTTAAAACTTACGCGGATATCGTCGTTTCGTGCGGGTCGTCGCTGCTGGGCGTAAACCTTCTGGCGGCCTACGAAAACCTGGCTAAGTCGGTGGTCGTCATGAAGCCTCCTTTCTCACCCAAACGCTTTGACGCGGTGATTGTTCCGAGGCATGACAACGTGAAGCAAGACAGCAATATTTTTATTACGGACAGGGCCCTGTCTCATATTACGGAGAATTATTTGGAAAGCGAGGCGGACAGTCTCGCCCAAGAACTCGCTCTCGCGCCCCAGGTTAAAAAAATTGGTCTTTTGGTCGGCGGAGACACTGAGAGCATTAAATTTTCAAGGGAAGCATTTGAGAAAGTCCTCTTGGGACTTGAGCGACATACCAAGGATTCTGAGGTGGTTCTCTTGGCGACGTCCTCGCGACGCACTCCGGACTGGGCGGATGCGCTTCTAAAGAGTATTTTTTCAAAGAATAAGCAGGGTTGCCCGCTCTTGGTTATTGCCAACGAGTCTAACAAGAATGGGGTGATGGGGGGGATTCTGGGTCTATGCGATGTCGTGGTGGTCACGGGTGAATCTATCTCCATGGTATCGGAGGCCGTTTCTTCCGGTAAGCCAGTGGTACTCTTTACGCCTTGGAATAATGCTAAAGTGAAACCGAAGCTCCAAGTTTTTTTAAATCGAATGCTGGATCAAAAATTGGTCGTGTTGGCCACAGCTGAAAATATTTATGAAACAGTTCGTTCGCTGCTTGAATGCAGTACCGGAGAAATGAACCATTCTTATTTATCCCGCGATAAAGAGGTTTTGATGCAAGCAGCCAAGAGGGTCGCTTAGATGAAGGTGATGCAGATTCTGCCGGAGCTTAAATCCGGCGGTGTGGAGAGAGGCACGATAGACCTCGCGAAGTATCTGAAGCAAAAAGGATACCCGTCGGTTGTGGTGTCGGCCGGAGGGCCGCTGGTGGGTGAGCTCACCTCCGCGGGCGTGACGCATTACACGCTGCCTGTTCATAAAAAATCACCCCTGGCCGTTCTTCGGTCCGTTCAGGCGCTCAACAAAATCGTCGCGTTGGAGGGGATTGATATCATTCACGCCAGGAGCCGCATTCCCGCCCTGATCGCCTTTTTTGTAAGCCGCGCGACGCACATTCCGTTTATTACCACTTGCCATGGGTTTTATAGCAAAAATTTCATAAGTCGGCTCATGGGTTGGGGGAAGATTGTGATTGTGGCGAGCCACGTCATAGGAAAGCGAATGAGGGATGATTTTGGCGTTCCCCACAGTAGGATCAGGCTCATTCCGCGAGGCGTTAATTTGCAGGAATTTCGGTTGCGCGCGGCGAGTCATGAAAAGAAAAAAGGCCAGATTGTGGTTGGTCTAATCGGCCGGCTCACGCCCATCAAGGGCCACCCGCTTTTCCTGAAGGCAATGGCGCGTGTCACGCGCGTGTTTCCCAATATTAAAATCCAGATCATAGGAGACGCTCCGAGGCCCCAGTATAAGGAAGAGCTGATGATGTTGACCCGGCGTCTTGGGCTGACGCACTGCGTTGAGTTTTTGGGCACGCGCTATGATATTCCTGAACTTCTGGCGAACATGGACCTTTTGGCGGTTCCTTCAGTGGGGGAAGAGGCCTTTGGGCGTGTGGCGATCGAGGCGGGCGCCTGCGGGGTGCCGGTCGTCGCTACCCGGATAGGAGGCTTGACCGACATTATTGAGGACGAGAAGGACGGTCTCCTGGTTCCTCCGGATGACCCGCGTGTCATGGCGGACGCCATGATCAAACTTCTGAAGGAACCTGAGCTGGCCCAGCGGCTGGCCGCCTCTCTGAGGAAGAAAGTGGAGAAGGACTTTAGCCTGGATCTGATGTTTGAGAAAACCCTTCAAGTTTACGAGGAAGCCATTTCACAAAAAAGAATCTTGGTGATCAAAATGAGCGCGGTCGGTGATGTGATCCTGAGCATCCCCTCGCTTCGCGCGCTGCGGAAAAAATTTCCTGACGCATGGATCTCCGTGCTGGTTGGCCGAAAATCGAGAAAGATTATAAGGAATTGTCCCTACGTCAACGACACGCTCGTCTATGAGGAGATCCCGGGGCAGAACCGCTTCATGAGTCTTTTGAAGATGGCCAGCCTTCTCTCTAAGGAGGATTTTGATATTGTTGTGGATCTGCAGAACAACAAGACCAGTCATCTCTTGGGGTTCCTATGCGGGGCCAGGATTCGAGCGGGGCACCCCAACCGCAAGTGGGCATTTTTTCTTAATAAAAAAACAGCGGACGCTTCCAATGTCGGCGTCTCACCCCTGGAACATCAATTCCGCGTCTTAAGGCTTCTGGGTCTTGAGACTCCCGAAAAACAGCTTGAGCTTTGGACGCAAAAAGAGGAAGACGATTCGGTCAGCGGCTTTCTGGAGAGCCAGTGGGTTTCACAAAGTCAGACGTTGGTCGGGATAAATCCCGGTTCTTCGCCGCGCTGGCCGACTAAGCAGTGGCCGGCGGAGTATTTTTCAAAACTCTGCGATGAGCTGGCGAAAAGAAATATCCGCGTCGTGATGACGGGTGCCGAAGAGGATAGGCCTCTGGTGGAGAAAATTTTTAGTCTCACCAAGAACCGCCCCATCAACGCCGTGGGAAAAACCTCTATTACGGAGCTTGTCTCTTTAATCAGGCGATGCCAGGTTTTCATCAGTTCGGATTCCGCTCCGATGCATATCGCCTCGAGTGTCAATGTGCCTCTGATCGCCATTTTTGGCCCTACGGATCCCAAAAGGCATTTGGTACCGCCGTCTCGTTATCAGGTTTTTTGGAAGGAACTTCACTGTAGCCCCTGCTACCTGAGAAGCTGCCCGATTGGGCACATCTGCATGAAGCGAATAACCGTCCAAGAGGTGCTGAACTCCGTCCTCTATTTTATTAAGGACAAGCGCCCCGCACTTTCCGGCCAAGAGACGATCGCTGCAAAAATTTGAGGGCTGTTGAGTGAAAATAATTAAAAAAAGGTTTGTCGTCGCGGCCTTAGCCGCCGCCTGTTTTTTTCTATTTTATAAATCAAACTACGAGGTGCCGGTACTGATGTACCATCACGTCGGCGCTCCAGGGGATCCCTCCAGCCTCAATGTAAGTCTCGAAACTTTTGAACGCCAGATGGAATTTTTAAAAGTACATCGTTACGATGTGATGCCCGCGGAGGAGATGGTCCGTATGATTAAATTGGGCCAGCCGCTTCCCGCGAAAGCCGTGGCGATCACCTTCGACGACGGGCATTTGGATAATATCAAAAACGCTTTCCCAGTATTAAAGAAAATGAATTTCCCGGCGACGATATTTATGATCACGCGCAATATCAACGAGATTGACTCGTTGTCTGAGGAGGATTTGAGGATCTTGGACGAATCGGGTGTGTCTATCGGGAGCCATACGGTGAATCACGCGTTTTTGCCGAAGGTCGCGACGGCGGATATTCTTTTTGAAATTACGGAATCCAAAAAGAAATTGGAGAAGGTTCTCGGGCATCCCGTGGCGTTGATCAGCTATCCGGCTGGGGGTTTCACCCAAGAGGCGAGGCTGTTGGTGGAAAAAGAGGGGTATGAGGGCGGCTTGACCACCAACCACGGGAAAGGAAAGCACGACCCCTACGCGCTTCATCGGATCAAGGCTACGGAGAGCGGGGGGAGCCTCTTCAGCTTTTGGATTAAAACAAGCGGTTTGTATCATTTGGGAAAAAAGAGGATAGACGTTCAATGAACCGGATACTGATTGTGAATGTGAACTGGTTGGGGGATGTGCTATTTTCAACCCCCGCCATTCGCGCGATAAGAAAATGGTTGCCGGAAAGTTACATCGCGTGTCTGGTGCCGCCACGGTGCGCAGGTTTGCTAAAAAACAACCCCTATTTAAATGAAGTGATCGTAAGCCATGACAGGCATTCTTTTTTTGCCTGGCCTGAGCTTTTTAAAACTGTCCAAGAGCTTAAGAAAAAGCGTTTTGACACAGCGATTTTTTTTCACCGTTCAAAGACGAAAGTGCTGATGACAGTGCTGGCGGGTATTCCCGAGAGGTTGGGCTTTTGGGCCCCGGGCAGGAGACGCCTCCTCACGCGTGTGGTCCCGTTGCCTGAAGCGCCGCTCCATAAGACGGATTTATTTTTAAATCTAATTGAGCACCTGGGAATTCCCGCGGATGGCCGAACGCCTGATTTTTTTCCAGGTCAAGGGACAGAGGGGGAGCTTCGCGCGCTTCTCGAAAGCCATGGGATTTTGCCGGGCACTCCCTATGCGGTCGTGCATGCCGGAGGCAACTGGGACTTGAAGCGATGGCCCGCGTCCTATTTTGTGGAATGGATACGGTTGCTATTGCAAAATTATAGCTGGAAAGTCATTTTATGCGGCACCTCAAAAGAAGAAGCGCTGTCCAAGGAGATCCAGGCTCCTTTTGATGATAAAGAGGTCATTAATCTTTGCGGGAAGACCTCTCTTGACGCGTTGGCGCTGATGATAAAAAACGCCAAACTTCTTCTTTCGAATGATTCAGGCCCCATTCATCTGGCAGCCAGCCAGAAAACAAAAATCGTGGGGCTTTTTGGTCCGACATCGCCCGAGCTGACGGGTCCTATCTCAGCGGGCCAGGCCGTGATCGTGAAAAAAGACGTCGGGTGCGAGGTCCCCTGTTATTTCAAATCCTGCAATTACCGTGTTTGCATGGAGTGGCTCTCGCCGCAAGAGGTGTTTGAGAAAACAAAGGAGCTATACGCTAGAAGTTTATGAAGCCCGATAAAAATAACGTTCGAAAAATTTTGGTGGTGACACTCTCTAATCTGGGAGATGTCGTACTGACACTGCCTGTTTTTCAGTCGCTTGCGCAGGCGTTTCCCGGAGCCCAAATCCACGCAATTGTGGGGGCGGGTGCCAGAGAGGCGCTTGAAGGGGATACAAGGATACAAAAAGTGATCCCGTACAATAAAAGGATGCGTTGGGCCGAGAAAATTAAATTTTTGGGTCAGATTCGCCAAGAGCGGTACGACCTTATCATTGATCTCCGTCATTCGCTCATCGGCTTTTTCGGAGGCGCCCGTTTTAGAAACAGTTATTTTAATTTTTCAAGAAAACGCGGGCATCGGGCAGGCATTCATTTGCGGTCATTGCGGGGGATCGCCCCAGCGCTTGAGGATGGCGGGTCCTTTTTGAGTGCCAAGGCCCTGGCAGGCGGACGGGTAGAGGAATGGCTTTTGGCGGACGAGCGACGGCTCGTGGTGGCGGCCCCAGGGTCAAAGAGTGACATTAAGAAGTGGCCTGCTGAGTATTATGCGAAACTCTTAGACAGGCTCGTGACGGATCATAATTGCCGCGTGATCCTGGTAGGTGACCAACAAGATGCCCAGGACGCCGCGAAAGTCAAAGGCCTTATGAGAAACAGTGCGATGGACCTGGCCGGCCAGACAAATTTTAAAGAGCTTTCGGCTCTCCTCAAAAATGCGGCTCTATTAATCACCAATGACAGCGCGCCCCTACATATCGCGGACGCTTTAAAAACGCCTACGCTGGCTTTGTTCGGGCCGACAGACCCGCGAAAGTACGGCCCTCGATTTTCCGGCAGTCTGGTCGCCAAAAAGGAAATTTTTTGTTCTCCCTGCGAAAAGGCCCAGTGCCGTTTCGGGCACGAGTGCCTAAAAGAGCTCGGCGTCGATGAGGTCACTCAAAAAGGGCTGCAAATTTTAAACGATGAGTTTCAGCCAAGGAATCTTAAAATCCTGGTGGTGAGGCTCGACCGCATGGGAGACGTCGTTCTCTCCTTGCCCGCGATTGAAGCGATTAAAAACCGGTTCCCAAACGCTTTTCTTTCTGTGATGGTTAGGCCGTACACCCGGGAGATCGTGGAGGGGCATCCTCTGGTGGATGAGGTGATCCCTTATTTTTACGAGAAAAAGGGAAGGCACAGTTCACTCATCGGCGGCCTTCGTTTTGTGCGGGAAATCGTAAAGAGGCATTTCGACATCGCTTTTATATTGCATCCCTCGAATCGCTCGCATTTGGTGCCCTTTTTAGCGGGAATTCCCTACCGAATTGGCCTGGGTTCTCACGCGCCGTTTCTTTTGACGAAACGGGTACCTGACCGCCGGCATGAGGGGAAAAAACACGAATCAGATTATGCCTTGGATGTGGTGCGGGCTTTTGGAATCCAACCGCTGGCTGAAAAAAAAATATTGATCGCCACTTTTGCCGAGCACGAGTCAAAGGCTTCCAGGATCCTGGAGGACACGTTCGCCGGGGGAGGCGATGAACTGATAGCGTTTCACGCGGGGGCAAGCTGTCCTTCCAAGCGTTGGCCGGAAGAACGTTTTGCGGAGCTTGGTAAGAAAGTGTTGGAAAATTCTTCTTATCGCGTAGTCATTGTCGGCGGGAAAGAGGATGAGGCATTGGGCCAAACTCTCAAAGCCACCCTTGGGGAAAAAGCGGTAGACCTTACGGGCAAGCTCAGTTTAAAAGAGTTGGCGGCGCTATTAAAAAGATGCCGTCTGATGGTCTCCAATGATTCGGGGCCGGCGCACATCGCCGCGGCGGTCGGAACACCTGTGATTTGTATTTTTGGAAGAAACCAGGCTGGCCTGGGGCCTCTTCGCTGGAGACCGCTTGGAAAATCGCATGAAATTCTGCATAAGGACGTGGGCTGCGTGGTTTGTCTTGCCCACCGTTGCACTATCGGTTTTGAATGTCTGCAAGCCATTACCGTGGAGGAGGTCTTTTCTAAATTGAAACAGATGCTTTCATTACAAAAAGAAACGGTTAGGCAATGAGCAAGCGCTTTCTTTCCTGTTTATTGATCGCCGGTTTCGCGGCCCTTGTGAGCAGCGAGTGTCTTTTGGCGGCTCCCGCGAACTTTGCCTCAAAGAGGAATAACGGCAAGATTAAAATTGAAGAGCCGCTTAAAACATTGACGGTGGGGGAACACCTTACGTTTGAAGTGTTTTGGATGGGAATCCCTGTGGGTATCGGGACGCTGGAAGTGAAGGAGAAGGTGATCATCCACGGACGCGAGGCTTTTCATGTCGTGGCGATTGCCAGGACGAACGACTTCCTGTCAAAAATATATCCGATTTATGATGAAGTTCATAGCTACATCGACACCGAGAAATTTTGTTCGCTGGAGTTCAGCAAGGAGTTGAGGGAGGGCCGTTACCGGGCGCACGAAAGAGTTATTTATGACTACGCAAGAAAAAAAGGCCTGTACGAATCCTTCCTGAACAAGAATAAGACGGAGATCGACATTCCCTCGGAAGTTCAGGACGCGGTGAGTGCCTTCTTCTGGTTTCGCCTGCAGGACGCGCAGGTGGGCAAGAGCCTTAAAACCATAGTGAATAGCCGGGAGCAGAATTGGGACCTGGAAATTAAGGTTTTAGGCAGTGAGGCCAAGGAGCTACGAGGCGGAGAGATTATTGACACCGTGCTGGTTGAGCCCAAGACCCGGTATAAGGAAATACTCTACCAAAGGGGCCGAGCGTGGGTGTACTTTAGCGCGGATAGCAAACGCCTGCCGGTTTGGATCAATATCCAGACTCCCTTTGGCCCGGTGAACGGGGTGCTTAAACAACAATTAAAAATTAAAAATTAAGAATGAAAAAAAAGCGAAGCAGTGTTAAAATCTTAAGCTGAACAGAAAATGAAATCACTTAATTTTGCTCGTCTTAAAAGTGTCATCTCCAGTTTTAAAGACGCGAAGGTTTTAGTCGTTGGCGACCTTATCCTGGATGAATTTATCTGGGGAAAGGTCTCGCGCATTTCACCGGAGGCTCCTGTTCCGGTGGTGTGGGTGGAGTCCGAGAATTTCATGCCCGGCGGAGCCAGTAACGTCGCCAATAATATCCGTTCGCTAGGGGGAGAGGTGTACCTGGCCGGAGTGGTTGGCGGAGATTCGCGGGGTGAGATTCTGCGGACCCTGCTTCGGAAGAGGGGCGTTCATTGTGACGGGATTTTTGTCGATAAGAAAAGGCCCACGATTCAGAAAACGCGGGTGATTGCCCATCACCAACAGGTCGTAAGAATCGACCGGGAAGTCGTGCACCCGCTGTCCGAAGCCCTGCTGGAAGAGATACTGGCGTTCATCCGGAAGCGGATAAAAGAGGTGGACGCGCTGATTATCGAGGATTATGGAAAGGGAGTGGTTGTGCCGAGGCTAGTGCAGGAGATTGTGAAGGCGGCCAGAAAGCACAAAAAAATCATCACGGTCGACCCCAAGGAAACGCATATTTCTTATTATCAGGGTGTCACGACGATTACACCCAATCATCACGAGGCGGCTTCGGCAGTTGGTTTTCCCATTAAGGACGACGCGTCTCTTGAAAAGGCCGGGAAGAAACTTTTGAAAAAATTAAACTGTGAATCCGTGCTGATTACGCTGGGAGAGAACGGCATGAGTCTTTTCCAGAAGGGTAAGTCGATGACCAAGATTTCAACGGTCGCGCAGGATGTGTTTGACGTGTCCGGCGCGGGGGACACCGTGATCAGCGCCTATACGCTCGCGCGCGCCAAGAAAGCTACGCCGCTTGAAGCCGCCCATATCTCCAACTGCGCGGCGGGGGTTGTGGTAGGAAAGGTAGGGGTCGCGGTGACGAATCCGGATGAGCTTTTAGGGCATATTCGAAGGGAGATGGACAGATAATGGAAGCAATAGGGGTGATTCCGGCTAGGTATGGCTCCACACGCTTTGAGGGTAAAGTACTGAAGGACCTTTGCGGCAAGCCCGTGATTCAACACGTTTATGAACGCGCCAAAAAAGCCAAACTGCTGGACGATCTCATTATCGCGGCCGATGATGACCGGATTATTAAATCGGTGGAGGGATTCGGCGGCAAGGTCGTGTTTACCTCCAAATCCCACTCGACGGGCACCGACCGTCTGACGGAGGTGGTGAACGACATTGACGTGCGCATTGTGGTGAATATCCAGGGGGACGAGCCGCTGATCAACCCGATGGTGATCGATGATTTGGTCAGGGCCATGCAGGATGATCCGAGCCTGGCGATGGCCACCGTCGTGAAAAAAAGCTATTCCGAGGAGGAATTTAAAAGCCCCGACGTCGTGAAAGCGATTATCGACCAGAAGAATTTTGCCCTCTATTTTTCACGCTCGCCGGTGCCGACGCTTTTGAACCCGGTTCTCAACGAGAGTTATTTTTATAAGCACATCGGGATCTACGCTTACAATAAGGATTTTCTTTTTACGTTTAAGAAACTGCCCGCGTCTTATTTGGAGACGCATGAAAGGCTTGAGCAGTTAAGGGCGCTCGAGCACGGCTACCGCATCAAGGTCATTGAAACGAAATTTGAAACAGTGGGAGTGGATACGCCGGAAGATTTGGCGCTTGCCAGGACCCTTTTAGAGAAAGAGCAAAATGCCTAAATATATTTTTATCACGGGTGGCGTGGTTTCAAGTCTGGGTAAGGGGATTGTGTCAGCCTCGGTAGGAAAATTGCTGGAATCCAAGGGGCTGCGCGTCATTATGATGAAATGCGATCCCTATATCAACGTGGATCCTGGCACGATGAGCCCCTATCAGCATGGCGAAGTGTATGTGACGGATGACGGCGCCGAGACGGATCTGGATCTTGGCCATTATGAGCGATTCACGAACGCGGAGCTGAGCCGCGTCAATAACATTACGACGGGCAAGATTTATTTTTCTGTTATCACTAAGGAGCGTCACGGCGATTATTTGGGCGCCACCGTGCAGGTCGTTCCTCACATTACCGATGAAATCAAGGCCGCCATCAAGAATGTGTCTCACAATAAATCCGCGGACGTGGTGATTTGCGAGATTGGCGGAACGGTGGGTGACATCGAGAGTCTTCCGTTTCTTGAGGCCATACGGCAATTCAGGCAGGACATCGGCCGCGACAACGCGCTCAACATTCATTTAACGCTGATCCCCTTTATCCGCGTTGCCGATGAAATAAAGACCAAGCCCACTCAGCACAGCGTCGGTAAAATGCGCGAGATCGGTATTCAGCCCGACATTTTATTGTGCCGAACTGAGAAGCCGCTTTCGAAAGAGGTGCGCGCAAAGATTGCCCTGTTTTGCAACTTGGAATTTGAGCAGGTCATCCAGGCGTTAGATGTCCAGGATATCTACGAAGTGCCCCTGGCCCTAAAAGAGGAAGGGCTGGATAAGATTATTGTGCGGCTTTTGAAATTAAACTGCGAAGATGGCGACGCGAAGCTCAAGTTGTGGAAAACCAATGTGGTGGAAAAAGTGCTCAATCCTTCCAAGCACGTCACGATCGGCGTGGTGGGGAAATACATGGAGCTTCAGGACGCGTACAAATCCATTTATGAAGCGTTGAAGCACGGGGGTATCGCCAATGACGCCAAGGTGGAAATTATAAAGATCGACGCCGAGGAGGTCATCACGCACGGCGCTGAAAAATATCTCAAAGAATTGAATGGGATTCTGGTACCGGGCGGGTTCGGGGACCGGGGCATTGAAGGAAAGATCAGGGCGGTTAAATTCGCGCGTGAGAACAAAGTCCCGTATTTTGGCGTTTGTCTGGGGATGCAGTGCGCGGTGATTGAATTCGCGCGGAATGTTTGCGGGATGACCCGCGCTAATTCCACTGAGTTTAACAAGGCCACGCCGTTTCCGGTGATCAGCCTTTTGGAGGAACAGAAGCGCGTGAAGGACTTGGGCGGCACGATGCGGCTCGGATCCTCGGCTTGTAACATCAAGAAGAGCACGAAGACCCAGAAAGCGTATGGCCGCGACTCGGTGAACGAACGCCACCGGCACCGCTACGAATTTAATAACAAATATAAAGTAAAAATGGAAACCAATGGCCTGATTGTTTCGGGTACGAATCCCAACGGACGGCTGGTGGAGATCATCGAGCTTGCGGATCATCCGTGGTTTGTGGGCTGCCAGTTTCATCCTGAATTTAGATCGAAACCGGATCAGGCCCACCCACTGTTTAGAGAGTTTGTTAGAGCCTCGCTAGCGCATAAGATTGATTGAGCTAAAATGACCCAACCCAAAACAACCCGTACAGTTAGTTTAGGGAAAATCGCGATCGGTACGGGCAAGCCATTGGCTCTCATCGCCGGCCCTTGCGTGATTGAAAATGAGAAGAGCGCCCTGCGACATGCCCGTGCCATCAAAAAAATCGCGGACAGTCTCAAAATTCCCGTTATTTACAAATCTAGTTACGACAAGGCTAACCGAAGCTCTCACAGTTCTTTCCGCGGGCTGGGGATTGACCGGGGACTTTTAATCTTGAAACATGTGAAAGATGAAACGGGCATGCCTATTTTGACGGACGTTCACACCGCCGAGGAAGCCGAGAAGGCCGCTTGCGTGGCGGATGTTTTGCAGATTCCCGCTTTTTTGTGCCGCCAGACGGACCTCCTACTGGCTGCTGCCGGAACAGGCAAAGTGGTCAATGTGAAGAAAGGCCAATTTTTGGCGCCCTGGGAAATGGGGAACATCGTAGAAAAGGTGGCTTCGCGCGGCAACCACCGGATCCTGCTCACAGAACGGGGTACGAGTTTTGGCTACAACACGCTCGTCAGTGATTTTAGAGGCATCCCCATCATGAAAAAGTTTGGATACCCCGTTATTTTTGACGCGACTCATTCTGTGCAGCAACCGGGCGGAAGGGGAAAAAGTTCCGGCGGTGAGAGGGAATTTGTGCCGGTGCTGGCGCAGGCCTCTGTCGTGGCAGGCGCCGATGGAATTTTTATGGAAGTGCATGAAGACCCCGATCATGCCCCTAGCGACGGGCCTAACATGGTTCCTCTGCGTGAACTTAAGAAGCTTTTGGAGCGTCTGTTGAAACTAAGCCGTGTGGTGAGAAATGGCTATTAAAGTCGCCAAACTCGTTATTAAAATTGAGCGGGACGCCCTGACCAGCCTGCTTTCTCGCATTGACGGGAAATTTGAGAAGGCCTGCCAACTTATTTTAAAATCCAAGGGGCGGGTGGTTTTGACGGGGATGGGCAAACCAGGTTTTATCGCCCAGAAAGTATCCGCCACGCTTTCTTCGACAGGGACTCCCTCGCTCTTCTTGCATCCGGCGGATGCGCTTCACGGTGATTTGGGGCGTGTCATGAAAGAGGACGTGGTGGTAGCGTTTTCCAATAGCGGTCACACCGAAGAAATTGTTAAGCTTCTGCCGCTAGTGAGAAAAATTGGCGCCAAGCTCATCGCCTTTACCGGAAACGCGCACTCGCCGTTGGCCAAACACAGCGACGTCGTATTGGATGTGAGCGTGAAAAAAGAGGCCTGCCCTCTGAATCTGGCGCCAACCGCCTCAACGACAGTCATGCTGGCCATGGGGGATGCTCTGGCCCTTGCGCTTTTGGAGAAGAAGGGTTTCAAGGCTGAGGATTTTGCTTTTTATCACCCCGGTGGGAATATTGGCAAGAAGCTGCTCAAGGTCGGGGATATCATGAGGAAGGGGAAAAATAATCCGGTGGTGGGTGAAACGATGAGGATAAAAGAAGTCCTTTACCGCATTACGAGTGCCCGGGCAGGTTCGGCCACGGTGGTGGATAAAAAAGGCCGGCTAAAAGGAATTTTTACGGATGGAGATTTGAGAAGACACTTAGAGAAGGGCGAAAAGGTTCTCGAAAGCGCTGTGGGCCGCGTCATGACAAAGAACCCGGTGGCCATCCTCCAAGACAAGCTTGCTGCCGAGGCACTTGAAATATTACGCAGCAAAAAGATTGACGAAATTCCAGTGGTGGATAAAAAGCGCCGGCCCGTGGGCCTCTTGGATGTTCAGGATCTTCTGAAGGCAGGTTTTGTATAAATGAACCCTGATGAGTTGAAGGCCAAAGCGGTCCGCATAAAGGTAGTCATTTTGGATATTGACGGGGTGCTCACGGACGGAAGGATTATTCTCGGTAATTATGGGGACGAGCTCAAATTTTTTGATGTCCAGGACGGCCTGGGCTTGGTGTTGCTGCGACAGGCGGGACTTAAGACGGTGATTATAAGCGCCAAGAAATCCAGGATCAACCACCGCCGCGCCAAGGAAGTGCAGATTGTCAAAATTTATCAAAACGCGCATGATAAACTTAAAGTTTACGAGAAGGTCTTGAAAAAATTCAAGGCCGTGCCGGAGGAAGTGTGCTTTATTGGGGATGACTTGCTAGACATCCCGGTGCTCAGCCGCGTCGGTCTTGCCGTGGCTGTGAAGAACGCCGTTCCGGAGGCCAAGGAGAAGTCCCATTACGTGACCCAGAATATGGGCGGGCGCGGGGCGGTGCGTGAAGTCGCGGATTTTATATTAAAGGCTCAAAATAAATGGGATCAAGTCACCCAAAGGTATTTTTCATAAAATGAAAACAGGTTTACACAGGCAGAACGTGCCTCTAACGCTGGTGATCGTCGGTTTTGTGACGCTTGTGGGATTGCTGTTCTTCTCCTTTCATGACCGGAATTCCAAAGAAGCGGCCAAGAAGGCAAAGGCCAGAGCGCGGGTGGTCAAGGCAAGTCATAACCAGGAGCTGCAAAAATTTAGCCTGACGGGCTTTGACGAGAAAGGCAAGAAATTCTGGAACCTCCAAGGCGACGCGGCTCAAATTGATCCCAGCCAAACCGTGTTTTTGGAAGAAAACGTCACGCTGAAGTTAAGGGACGCCACGATTATTCGCACTGACCATGTGCAGTGGTCCCAGGATGGAGGCTCCTTAAAGACGGATTCGGTTGTAACGGTGGACCATGAGACCGCCAAGATTAAGGGGATAGGCGCATTTGGAAGGCCCAATGAGGGTTTTATCCAACTCAACCGCGATATTGAGATGGTGATGAACGCGACGACGCGCCTGACCTGCAAAGGGCCCCTCAAGATTTTTTATAAGGAAGACAAAATGATTTTCTACAGAAACGTGGAAATTACCGATGAGCGAGGAGTGCTTACGGCCAATAAAATGGAAGTACTTTTTAATCCACAAGAGAAAAAGGTAAAGCAGATTATCGCGATCGGCAATGTGATCATCCAGCGGGGCACGGATACGACGCACTCACAGAGGGCGATCTACACGCTCGCAACAGGTTCTATTCGCCTTGAGGGAAACCCCGAAATTACACTTCACAAAGAAAGTTCAGCGTTTCTCGATGCCACTATTAGAAACTAAAGCTCTAAAAAAATCGTACGGCGGCCGCACGGTCGTGAACGGCGTGGAGATTTCCATCAATCAGGGGGAAATCGTCGGTCTTTTGGGCCCCAACGGCGCTGGAAAGACGACCACTTTTTACATGGTGACCGGCATTGTGCGGCCCGACAGCGGGACGATTTTGTTCGATCACCGCGATGTTAGTCAATATCCGATGCACAAGCGAGCGCAGCTGGGTATCGGCTATTTGTCGCAGGAGCCCTCTATTTTTCGCAAGCTTACTGTGGAAGAAAATATTATGGCGATATTGGAGACGCTGGATCTGCCTCGGCCGGAGCGTGAGAAAAGACTGGGCGAGCTCTTGAACGAGTTGGGGATAGCGCATTTAAGAAAATCTAGGGCGTTTACGCTTTCGGGCGGTGAGCGCAGGCGCCTCGAGATTACGAGGGCTCTCGTGACGCATCCCCTTTGCATTCTTCTGGACGAGCCCTTTTCCGGGATTGACCCCATCGCCGTCACGGATTGCCAGCACCTTATTCAGGAACTAAAAAATAAGGGCCTGGGGATCTTGCTCACGGACCATAATGTTCGGGAAACACTGGCGATTACGGACAGGGCCTACATCATGTCGGAGGGCAAGATCCTGATCTCAGGGACCAAGGATGAGCTTCTGACCAACAAGGAAGCGCGCACGATTTATCTGGGTGAAAAGTTTACGATGTGAACGAGTGCGGGTAAACGCTATCCGCTAGACGCTAGAAGATGAGATATGCTAATATTAACGTTTTTGAACCGGACATTCGCATAGGAGCCAGATAATGGAAATCGATATCAGCGGGCGTCATTTTCACATTTCAGAACCCATTAAGCAGTACGTCACCGAAAAGATTCTTAAGCTCGACAAATACGACATGAAGCTTGAGTCCGTCCATGTCATTTTGGAAGTCCAAAAGTTCCATCACATCTCGGAAATTACGGCTCTGGGAAAGAACCTGCGTGTGACGGCTAAGGAAGAAAGCATTGACATGTACGCCGCGTTTGACAAGAGCTTTGGAACGATGCAGCTCCAATTTGGGAAACAGCATGAGAAGGTCAAAGACCATAAGGCCAGGCGTTACCGGGGGAAAGCGGCGGAATAATGAAATCAAGCCTAAAGAAGGTTAAAGATTGCAGGGTGAAGCTTACCGTTGAAGTGGAAGCGTCCCTTGTGGAGACTCGCTACCAGGAAGTCTTGAAGGATTTTCAGAAGGCCGCGCAGATGCCGGGGTTTCGCGAGGGCAAGGCCCCGATGGATCTTGTGGAAAAGAAATTCTCCAAGGAGGCCGAGGAGGAGGTCTTAAAATCCCTGATTCCGGAGGCCTACCATCGCTCGCTCGCGACACACAAAGTTTCCGCCGTTTCTTTGCCGTCCATTTCGGATATCAAGCTGCAGCGCGGGAAGAATCTTACCTTCGCGGCCGAATTCGACCAATCGCCTGAGTTTTCTCTTAAAAATTATAAAGGAGTAAAAATTAAGAAAGTCCCGGTCGACGTCCCGCATGAGGAAGTCGAGAAGGGGCTTTCGTCTCTTCTAGACTCAAGGGCTGAACTCATTCCCTTGGTTGAGTCGCGCGCGATTCAGCGGGGTGATTTTATCGTGAGTGATATAGAGATTTGGAAAGAGGGCAAATACACGCCGAGCAAAAAAGGCGCCCTCCTCTTCGCGGAGCCAAACGCGGATGATGATTTTTATGAAAAAGTCGTGGGAGCGAATCTTGAGGAGGTGAGAGAGATCTCGGTGGATCCTACGGAAGAGGAGAAAAAGCAAGGGATCGTAGGAAGAAAACCTCTTTATAAGGTGTGGATACGCGGGATCAAGGAAAAGAAGGTGCCCGCCCTGGACGACACCTTTGCCCAGAATTTCGGTAAGCAGACGGTCAATGAGCTTCGGGAGGCCGTTCGAAAGGACATCGCTGGTTATAAACACTCGGAATCGTACGAGAAGATGAAGGGTGAGCTTTTTGAGAAACTGCTCGCGCTGGCCTCATTCACGATTCCCGAGGCGCTGGTACAGAAGCAAAAAGAGCGTCTGATGGAGCAGACCCAAAAACAATATCAGAGAATGGGGATGCCGCCCGGCCAGTTTGAGGAGTTTCGGCTAAAGGCAGAGGCAGACGCGGAGCCGAAGGCCAGAGACCAGGTTAAACTTTATTTTATTTTACAAAAAATTGCCGACCAGGAAAAGATAGAGGCCGATGAAGCGGCTGTGGAGCGAAAGATGCAGTCGCTCGCCGAGGAGTCCAAGCGTCCTTTGGAGGAGGTGCGGAGGGTATTTGAAGACGACGCGCGGGAAAGCATGAGAGAAACCAAGACTATTGATTTTTTGTTGGCCAACGCCAAACTGGAAGACCAAAAAACAGAGGGGGCAAGTAAATGAGCATATTAATTCCGATGGTAATCGAACAAACCGGCCGCACCGAGCGGGCTTATGATATTTACTCACGACTCTTGAAGGACAGGGTTCTTTTTATTGGCACGCCGATTGATGACAATGTCGCGAATCTTGTCGTCGCGCAGCTGCTCTTTCTTCAAATGGAAGACCAGGACAAGGACATTCATCTTTATATCAATTCTCCCGGTGGGTCGATTACCAGCGGCCTGGCGATCTATGACACGATTCAATTTCTAAAGCCGGATGTTTGCACTTACTGCATAGGCCAGGCTGCCAGCATGGGGGCTGTTCTCTTGGCGGCCGGTACGAAGGGAAAGCGTTACTCCTTGCCTAATTCGCGCGTGATGATCCACCAGCCGTGGGGAGGCGTCCAGGGCGTGGCCACGGATATTAATATTCAGGCCAGGGAGATTCAACAGCTAAAGGACAGGCTTAACGGGATATTAGCTAAACACACAGGCCAGGTGGTCTCAAAAATTGAGAAAGACACCGACCGTGATTATTTCATGTCCGCCGATGACGCTAAAGCTTACGGGTTGGTTGACGAAGTTGTCGCCAATGTTCGTTTACTGAAAAAATAAGGAATTTCCGTGAAAGACTATTTACTATTGACGCCGGGCCCTACCAACGTTCCCCGGCGGGTGCTGGACAAGACCGCTTTGCCGATGATTCATCACCGGACCAAGGAGTTTCAGGCGATCCTGGAGCGCGTCAACACCAGCTTGCAGAAGATATTTTTGACCAAGCATCCCGTCATGACCTTCGCCGCCTCCGGCACCGGGGCGATGGAGGCTACGGTCACCAATCTGTTGTCCAAGGGAGATTTGGTGCTTTCTTTTTCAGCTGGAAAATGGGGTGAACGGTACCGCGATATCGCGCGCGCCTACGGGATGGACGTTAAGAGCTACGAAATGAAGTACGGAGAGGCCATCCAGCCCAGTGAGGTCCAGGAAGCGCTGAAGCAAAACCCGGGCGCCAAGGCGCTTCTCATCACTTTGTGCGAGACTTCCACCGCGGTCGTGCATCCTATTGAGGCCATCGCCAAATTGACGAGGGACACAAACACGCTGCTCATGGTCGACGCGATCAGTGGTTTGATGTGTGACCCTCTAAAAACAGACGAGTGGGGAGTGGACGTTGTGGTGGGCGGGAGCCAAAAGGGGCTTATGCTTCCTCCGGGCTTGGCGTTTGTGTCAGTCAATGACAAGGCCATTCAAGCGATTTCAAAATCAAATTTGCCTAAGTATTATTTCAATTTTCAGGAAACGCTTAAAGCCATGAAGAAAAATGATACAGCGTTTACCCCGGCGGTAAGCTTGATCCGCGGCTTGGACGAGGCGCTTCAAATACTTCTCGAGGAGGGTGTGGAAAATGTAATCAAGAGGCACGCCGAGGTGGCCCAGTTTGTGCGCCAAAAGATAAGCGCGCTAGGCCTTTCGCTCTTTGCCAAGGCGCCCTCGAACGGATTGACGGCCATTGAGATGCCGTCGACTATTATTTCCGGTGATGTCATAAAGATCATGCGCGATGAACATCGGGTGGTGATGGCCGACGGGCAGGGAGAGTTGGTGGGTAAGATTGTCCGGTTCGCGCACATGGGTGCGGCCTGCACGCTTCAGGACGCCAAGGTGGGGGTTGAGGCTTTTTACGATGGACTGTCCAAAAAAGGTTTCAAATCGGTAGCGTATAGCGCGTAGAAAAATTGAGGAATAAAAATGTCCACAGCGACCATTGCTAAAAAAGAGCCATTCAAAATACTTATCTGTGACGATCTCGCTAGCGAGGGATTAACCCTATTTAATAACGAAAAAAACCTAAACGTTTTCATCAAGACGAAGCTTCCTCTGGAGGAGCTAAAGAGAGAGATAGCCGATTGTGACGCTTGCGTGGTGAGATCCGGGACCCAGCTTACTAAGGAAGTGATCGAAGCCGCTCAGAAATTAAAAGTAATCGGCCGTGCCGGTGTGGGTCTCGACAATGTCGATGTGGAGGCTGCTTCCAAGAAGGGGATCGTGGTCATCAACACCCCTGGGGGCAATACGATTTCAGCCGCTGAACATACTTTCTGCCTTTTGATGGCATTGGCGAGAAACATCCCCCAGGCGGATTCCTCGATGAAAAAAGGGGAGTGGGAACGAAAAAAATTCACAGGGGTGGAGCTGTACGACAAAGTGCTGGGTGTGCTAGGGCTAGGAAGAATTGGGACAGAAGTCGCCAAGCGGGCCCAAAGTTTTGGGATGCGCGTCCTTGCCTATGACCCGTATTTACGGGTTGAGAGGGCTAACCAATTAGGCGTGGAACTGGTGACGTTGGACGCGATCCTGGCTCAATCGGATTTTATGACCCTTCACATGCCATTGAGCACGGACAATAAATACATTATCGGAGAATCCGAGTTAGGCAAAGTGAAGAAAGGGGTTCGCATTATTAATTGCGCCAGGGGAGGCTTGATCGATGAGGCAGCGCTTGCCAAGGCCATCCAAAGCGGAAGGGTCGCGGGCGCGGCGTTGGACGTTTTTGAAAGTGAACCCCCAAAGAATAGCGCCCTGCTTAACCTGCCATCGGTGATTGCCACGCCGCATCTCGGCGCGTCAACCGAGGAGGCGCAAATTGCCGTGGCGGTTGATGTGGCTCAAAGTATTGTGGATTTTCTCATGGGCCGCGGCATCCGTAACGCGGTTAACGTACCTTCGCTGGACCCCGAAGTTTTTAAAGTATTGCAGCCCTATATTTCGCTGGCGGAAAAGCTCGGCTCGCTGCAAACCCAGCTTCTGGAAGGACATATTCTTCAGGTGGATGTCAGCTACCACGGGGAAATTGTGGAATATGAGACGACCACGATGACAGTCGCCATTATTAAAGGGCTTCTGACGCCGATCCTGGCCGAAAATGTCAATTACGTGAATGCCTCGGTGTTGGCCAAAGAGCGCGGCATTAAGATCACGGAGTCAAAATCTTCAGGACTGACGAACTTTTCCAATCTAATTCAGGTCGACGTGAAGACCGATAAGAAGGTCAGCCGCGTGGCCGGCACGCTCTTCACACGCGAGGATCCGAGAATTGTCGCCATCGATAACTTTGATGTGGAAGCGGTTCCCGAGGGCTACATGGTTCTCATTTCGAATCGGGACGTTCCGGGAATTGTGGGCCAGATAGGCACGATCCTGGGTGATAATGGCATCAACATTGCTGGCATGACGTTGGGACGAGACAAGCCAGGAGGCCAGGCGATATCCCTCGTCAAAATTGACAGCGCCATTCCTGACAAGCTGATGCAGGAAATTAAAAAAGCCAAAAATATTTTAGACGCGAAGCTTATCAAATTATAAAATGTCAACCCTAGTCGTGGTAGGCGCCCAGTGGGGCGATGAAGGTAAAGGTAAGATCATCGACATTTTATCCGCGGATGCCGATTATGTGGTTCGCTACCAGGGCGGAAATAACGCCGGCCACACCGTTGTTAAAAAGAGCGGCGAGTTTATCCTGCACCTTATTCCTTCCGGTATTTTGCATAAGAGAGTCCATTGTGTGATAGGCAGCGGGGTTGTTGTGGACCCGGAGGCGCTTATTCAGGAGATAGATAACCTTGAGTCAAGGGGAGTCTCCGTCAAGGGGCGTCTTTTTGTCAGCGAGCGGGCTCACCTGATATTTCCGTACCATCGGATTTATGACCGCCTCCGCGAGGATAAAAAGGGTTATATCAAGATTGGAACTACCGGACGTGGCATAGGGCCCAGCTACAGTGACAAGGCTCTCCGTTCGGGGATTCGTGTGATTGATCTCTATGAGGGGGACCTCTTCGGTAAGAAACTTGAAAAGAGTCTCCTTGAGAAAAACGAAATTTTAGAGAAGCTTTACAGCGCGCCTCCTTTTAGCTATGAGAAAATTCACGCTGATTATTTAGGTTACGCCAAAAGAATAAAGCCCTACGTCTGCGACACCGCGCTTCTTTTAAATCAAGCCATTCAAAAAAAGAAATCGATTCTTTTTGAAGGCGCCCAGGGCACCCACTTGGATGTTGACCACGGGACCTACCCGTTTGTCACCTCGAGTTACGTGATGGCGGGAGGCGCTTCGGTGGGAACAGGAGTTCCCCCGACGGCTATTCAAAAGATTATGGGAGTTGTGAAGGCCTATACGACGCGAGTCGGTGAGGGCCCCTTTCCGACGGAGTTTGATCCCGGATTGATGGAGCAAATCAGGAAGAAGGGCAAGGAGTTTGGCGCCACGACCGGAAGGCCCAGGCGCTGCGGTTGGTTTGACTCGATTTTGGTCAAGTATTCGTGCATGATTAACGGGATCAGCGAGATCGCGGTGACCAAGCTGGACGTCCTCGATGACCTTAAGGCCATTAAGATCTGCATAGGTTACCGTTATGGGGGGAAGATTTACAAAACATTCCCCGCCTCTCTGACCATTCAGCAGAAAGCGGAACCGATTTACGAAACGCATCCGGGATGGCTCTGTGACACGTCGCAGGTCAAGAAATTCTCAGCACTGCCGGTAAACGCAAAAAAATATTTGAAAAGACTTACGGGGCTTTTATCGGTGCCCATTACGATTCTCTCAGTCGGGTCTCATGAAAAGCAGACTCTCTTTAGATAAAACCCCCAGGCATGTCGCGATTATTATGGATGGAAACGGGCGATGGGCCCAGCAGCGTGGTCTTCCGCGGGTAGCCGGCCATCGGGCGGGCGTCAAGAATGTGCGCGAGGCGGTAAAAGCCGCCATTGAAAGTGGTGTCCCCATTTTGACCCTTTACGCTTTCAGCCAGGAGAATTGGAAGAGGCCCAAGGAGGAAGTCTCTGTCCTGATGAATCTTTTGGACCATTTTATTGACAAAGAAATCGATAATTTTGTTAAACAGGGGATTTGCCTGAAAACGATAGGCAGGATAGAGGCGCTTCCTCCGGGGACGCTAGCGAAAATAAGGGAAGCGGTTAAGCGGACTAAAGGTAACCAAAGGCTTATTCTTAACATTGCTTTAAATTACGGCTCGCGCACAGAAATTTTGGACGCGGTATCGCGGATCGTAAAAGAGGCGAAGAACGATCCTCGTTGGGCCAATGGGTCTAACCCTTTAACGGAGGATACTTTCTCAAGCTACCTTTACACGTCGGGCCTGCCTGACCCAGACCTTCTGATCCGGACAAGCGGGGAGATGAGGCTGAGTAATTTCTTGTTGTGGCAGCTCTCGTACTCAGAAATTTATATTACCAAAAAATACTGGCCGGATTTTACAAAAGCTGACTTCTTGAAGGCGATTGTGGAATACGCCAAGCGCGAGAGGCGTTTCGGAGACGTGGGCGCATGAGCAGTGCGGTGAATGGAGGGCTGAGCTTAGTCCAGCGCTTTGTCACGAGCGGTGTTCTCATCGGGCTGACTATTTTTCTTTTGTTTTTCACGAACGCTTTTTATTTTAGCCTAGAATTGACTTTTTTCGTCGCCATCGCTCTTTTTGAATTTTTAAGCCTATTGAAAAAGCAGAATATTCCTGTTTATCGCCTCTTCGGGGTGGTCATGGGAATCACGATCCCGATCATCGTGTACATGGAATTGGGCCACACGCAGTCCGGAGAAGTTCTCTTTATCATTTTGGGCTGCCTTTTTTTATTTCTGCTGCAGTTTTTTCACAAGGACAACTCGCAGGCTCTGGTAGGCATTGCCTTGACGCTCTTTGGGATTCTTTACATCAGCTGGTTCTTAAGTTTTATCATTAAGATCAGGTTCTTGGATCACGGGGTTATTTGGGTCGCCTACCTTGTCGCGGTGACGAAGGCGGCGGATATCGGCGCGTATATCGTGGGTGTGCCTTTTGGCCGGCACAGCCTTATTCCACACATCAGCCCGAAGAAATCCGTCGAGGGAACGCTGGGTGGGCTTGTGGCGAGTGTGTTGGCTTCTTGGGCGATTAGCCCGTACTTGCCGGTCAAGCTTTCGTTGTTTCACATTCTTATTCTGGGCCTTCTTATCGGGGCCCTTGGCCAGATTGGCGATCTCTCCGAGTCGCTCATGAAACGATTTTGCAAGGCTAAGGATTCGGGAAATCTTTTGCCGGGGATGGGCGGCTTTCTGGATTCGGTGGACAGCATTCTTTTTACCGCGCCGATATTTTATTTCCACTTGAAGGTGATTTTATGACAAAAAAAACAGTTACCCTGTTGGGATCAACCGGATCGGTTGGCGTCAACACGCTTCGGGTGATTAAAGAGCATCCAGAGCTTTTTGAGGTAGTGGGCCTTGCCGCCGGCTCCAAAAGCAGTGTGCTCGAGCAGCAGATTGAGGCTTTCTCTCCGAAGGCCGTTTATTTGAAGGATGAGGCGGCCTGCCGTGAATTATCCAAGCGATTCGGAAAGCGTGTCAGGATTTTCTCCGAGGTTGAAGGACTCTCCGCGTTCTCAGGAGAGCTGGATTCAGACGTGCTGGTCGCCGCGACCACGGGGACGACGGCGCTTGTTTCGGTTCTGAACGCGCTCGAGCGTGGAAAGAGGGTGGCTCTCGCCAATAAGGAAATACTGGTGGTGGCGGGCGGGCTTGTGATGTCACAGCTCAAGAAGAATCCCGCTGCTTCGCTTATTCCCGTAGACAGCGAACACAACGCGATATTTCAGTGCCTGCAGGGGAATAGAGCGAAGGACATTGAAAAAATTATTCTCACGGGGTCAGGCGGCCCGCTACGGGAAATTTCCAAAGAAAACTTTGCGGGCATTTCAAAAGAGGTTGTCGTCAATCATCCGAAGTGGAAGATGGGAAAGAAAATATCTGTGGATTCCGCTACACTGATGAACAAGGGACTTGAGATTATCGAGGCCTCCTGGCTCTTCGACGTTCCCATTGAAAAAATTGAGGTTTTAATTCACCCGGAGGCGATTATCCACTCGATGGTGGAGTTTAGGGACGGAGCGATTTTGGCGCAGCTGGGCGTGACGGACATGAGGCTGCCGATTCAGCACGCGCTGGCTTTTCCCGAGAGGCTTTCATCGCTCCCCGAGCTTAAACTGGATTTTTCCAGTCTCCAAAGACTGTCCTTCTCACTGCCGGACCGGAAAAAATTCCCCTGTCTTGACATTGCCTACCAAGCCGCCAGAAAATCGGGCAGCGCGCCTTGCGTGTTGAGCGCGGCGGATGAAGTAGCCGTGGGGGCGTATCTGGACGACAAGATCGGTTTTATTCAAATACCCGAGATTATCGAGAGGGTGCTCTCAAAGCACCCGCATGTTACCAATCCTGATTTAGGGCAAATTCAATCCATTCACGCGTGGGCCGTAGAGGAGACCAAAAAATTATGTCAAGCGCTCTAATCTTTATTTTTGTCTTAAGTGTTCTCGTAGTCGTGCATGAATTCGGCCACTTTATCGTGGCAAGGCTAGTCGGCGTGCGGGTGGAGAAGTTTTCCATTGGGTTTGGCCCTGTTTTATTCAGCCGTAAGTTCGGCGAAACGGAATTCTGTGTTTCGCTTCTACCCTTGGGCGGCTTTGTGAAGCTGGCGGGCGAGAGTCCCGAGGAATCCAAGGGCGCCGAATGGGAATTTAACTCTAAAAATCTTTGGCAGAAATTTCTCATCGTGTTTGCCGGGCCTCTGATGAACGCTTTTTTGGCGTTTGTGATATTTTCATCTATTTTTTTAGTCGGACAGCCGACGCTGACGACGACGATTGGCAAGGTGCTGGACGGCACTCCGGCCAAGGAGGCGGGGATTGAGGTGGGGGACAAAATAACGGCGGTGAACGGCCAACAAGTGGCTCTGTGGGAGGAGCTCCTTAAAGTAGTGCACAAAAGTGAAAGTAAGATCGTATTTATGGTTGAAAGAGGCTCGCAGACGCTGGCGATTCCGGTGGTACCCCGTGTTCAGGACTCGCGCGATATGTTTGGAAAAAAAATCAGAGTGGCGTTTGTTGGCGTCGCCCCTTCCAGTGAGATGATCTACGTAAAGAATGGGATTTTTAAGGCAATTTATCTAGGTGCTGAGCGCGTGTGGACACTCACCGCGATGATCTTCTATTCCCTGGGCCTTATGATTTCCGGAGCCCTTTCTTTTAAGGAATCCGTAACGGGCCCTATCGGTATTTTCTTCATGACTCAACAGGCCGCCCAGATGGGTATCGTGTACTTGTTCTATTTCATGGGTTCCTTAAGCGTAAGTCTTTTTGTGCTCAACCTGCTACCCATTCCGGTACTGGATGGCGGCCATGTTTTATTCATCTTAATCGAGCGCCTCAAAGGGTCGCCACTCAAGGAATCCATCAAGGAAAAAATGACCCAAGGGGGGCTGGTGCTTCTTCTGGTGCTCATGGCGTTTGTGATCTTTCAGGATATCAACCGCTTTTCAATTGTGCAGAATGTCCGTAATTTTTTTATTCGAACATGATCATCATTTTAAATTTAACATTTAACATTTTAGATTGCATTTAAAATGCGCTGGACTCAATTTTTAATCCCCACCCTAAAAGAGATCCCGCAAGAGGCGCAGATCAAGAGCCATCGCCTCATGTTGCGGGCAGGGCTTATCCGCAAGCTGGCCAGCGGCACCTACAGTTACCTGCCTCTGGGTTTCCGGGCGCTAAAAAAAGCGACTGAAATCGTTAGGGACGAGATGGATCGCGCGGGGGCCCAGGAGCTCCTCTTGCCGGCGATTCATCCCACGGACCTTTGGAAGGAATCCGGCCGGTATGAAATCCTCGGTGAGGACATGATTCATTTTAAGGACCGTCATGGCAAGGACAACGTGCTGGGCCCGACCCATGAGGAGGTCATTACAGATCTTGTGCGCCGCGAGATACGGTCCTATAAGCAGCTCCCCTTGATTCTCTATCAAATTCAGACTAAATTCCGTGATGAAATGCGCCCCCGCTCGGGTGTTATCCGGAGCCGCGAATTTATCATGAAGGACGCGTACAGTTTCCACGCCTCAAACCAAAGTCTCGATGAAACGTACCTCTCGATGCAAGAGGCGTACAAAGCTATATTCACACGCTGCGGCCTGGGATTCCATATCGTCCAGGCGGATCCCGGGGCGATGGGTGGTTCGGGCTCTCAGGAGTTTGTTCTTTTCTCAGACGCGGGGGAAGACCGTATGGTGCAGTACGGGGACTCAGACGTCGTCGTAAGTGTTGAAATGGCCAAAAGGGTTCTAAAGGGCCTGAAACTACCCGCAGCGGCCGCTTCTGAGAACAAATACAAGAAGATTCAAACCCCGGGGCATTCCAGCGTGGATGGCGTCAGCGCCTTTTTGAAGAAGAAGCCCTCAGACCTTGTGAAGACGATGATTTATGAAATTCTGGATCCTTCCGCATCCAATAAGACGAAGGTGTTCGCGGTTCTGGTGCGAGGAGACCACGAGGTCAGCCATTATAAAGTTTCTGAGAAAGAAAAGGGGGCCGCCCTGGCTGCACGGGATACCATTGAACGCTTAGGCTCACACTTCGGCTTCAGCGGTCCCTTGGGGCTGTCCGATATCCCCTTTTATATTGATGAAGATGTTCTTTTGATGAAGGATTTTGTCGTGGGGGCCAATGAGGACGGCTATCATCTCCTCGATGTGAACCTAGCGGATATTTTAAGCGGGAATACCAAGCGTCAAGTGGTGGTAGGTGATTTCCGCCAGGTGGTAGTGGGGGACAAGGGTGAAGCGCAAGGCCGAGAAGTGTCTCTCGGGATAAAAACGGCCATCGAGTTGGGGCATATTTTTAAACTGAATCTAAGATATTCCGTTCCGCTGAAAGCCCATTTTCTCGACGCCGCTGGCAAGGAAAACCCCGTCATCATGGGTTGCTACGGCATAGGCGTTAACCGCATCCTGGCCGCTGCCATCGAGCAGCACGCGGATGAGAAGGGCATTGTCTGGCCTAAAAATATCGCCCCCTTTCAGGTGCTGGTCATTATGATTGACCCTAAAGATGCCCAGTCCAATGAGATTTGCGAAACCATTGTTAATTCAGAGGAATTGAAGCGTAGAGGCGTGGATGTGCTCGTGGACGACCGCCAGGAGACGCCGGGAGTCAAATTCAACGACGCCGACCTCATTGGCATCCCTCTGCGCGTGGTTCTTGGCCCTAAGAACCTCAAATTGGGTAAGGTTGAAATTAAACAGCGAAAAACCTCAGAAATGACCCTCGTGGACATCTCCGCCGCAGTCCCAGAAATCCTAAAGCAGCTTGACAAAATAGCCTAATTTTGTTAACCTAACAAGAGTAAAATTCGCAGTACTTTATGAAGTGGGTGAATACCCACTTTTTTTTTCGCCACAAATTGTGGACGAACCCGCCGGCTCTTTGGCGGGATTGCCATTTAAGGTTATTATAATGCTGCCCCTTGAAATTCAGAACCGGCTCGAGGAGATTAGAAGCCAAATTCAAGGCCTTGGCGCCGAACTCATTGACATAAGTGTAAGAAGGACAGGGACTCGGAGCGTTTTGGCTGTTTTTGTCGACAAGGCTGGCGGCATTACTCTTGATGAGTGCGTGGAGATAAATCGCCAGCTAGGTGTTTATTTTGACGAGCAGGAATTGATGCAGGGCTCCTACTATTTGGAAGTAAGCAGTCCCGGCCTTGACAGGCCCCTCAAAACAGAGGGCGATTATTCGCGGGCGATAGGCCAGAGGCTGCGGTTGGTGTTTAAAGGTGAGGATGGCACGGTGACGCAGCGGATCGGAGATGTTCTTTCTATCAAAGACGGTGTGGTTGAGCTAAAAAGCGTACTGGACCAGACTTTATTGAAATTACCTCTAGATTCAATTATCAAAGCAGTCCGTGAAATTAAATTTAAACATTAGGTGAGGGTATGGGAACTGAACTTTTAGCTGTCATAGAAAATATAGAGCGGGAAAAAGGGATAAGCCGGAAGGTTTTAATTGAATCCGTCGAAGCCGCCCTTGTGTCTGCCGCGAGAAAAGTGGTTCACGACAAGGATAAGGAAATTGAGGTCAAGATCGATCTTGAGACCGGGCGAATTCGTATTTTGTCAGAGGGTAAGGAGATTGTTTCCAACGAGTTTGGACGCATCGCGGCCCAGACCGCCAAACAGGTTATTTTCCAGAAAATCCGCGAAGCCGAGCGAGACGTCATTTTTAATGAATTTCAGGAAAAGGCCGACTCTATTGTGAGCGGAACGGTGTATCGTTTTGAGAAGGGGGCGCTTCTAGTGGACCTCGGTAAGACCGAGGGAGTATTGCCAAAGCGCGAGATGTCTCCGCGCGACGCCTACCGTCAGGGAGACAATATCCGAGCTTTCGTGCTTGAGGTAAATCGCACTGCCAAAGGCCCACAAATTATTTTATCCCGCAGCCACTTGGGTTTCGTGAGACGTCTTTTTGAGCTGGAAGTACCGGAGATCGCGGAGGGGATGGTGGAGATAAAGTCTCTCTCTCGTGAACCGGGTGACAGGACAAAAATTGCTGTTTGGTCCACAAACGACAAGGTTGACTGCGTGGGGGCTTGTGTCGGAATACGCGGTTCGAGAGTCAAGGGCGTCGTCAAAGAGCTTCAAGGCGAGAAAATAGACATTGTTCGGTGGAGTGAAAATATTGAGGAGTTTGTGAAGGCGGCCCTGAGCCCTGCCGAGGTTTCTTCAGTCAAGGTGGCCAATCAGGAGGAGAGGAAGGTGGAGGTAGTGGTGGCGGATGATCAGCTATCTTTGGCCATAGGTAAAAACGGCCAAAATGTCAGGCTGGCCTGCAAACTGACTGGATGGTCCATCGATATTCGTTCCAAGAAGGACATTGCCAAGGAAAAGCTTGAGGCGAGCATGACTCCCGAGGTTTCCGCCCAGGGCGCAGGCGAGGATGCTGGCGAGGAAGCGGGCATTGAGTCCGTTGAGGGAGTGGGGCCAAAAATCGCACAGGCGTTGTCTGAAGCTGGTTACAAGACCGTCGCGGATCTCAAGAAGGCAACAGAAGAAGAGCTCCTTAGCGTCAAGGGAGTTGGCAAGAAGACCGTGGAAAAGATTTTGCAGTCACTCAATAAAACCGAAGGCACCCAAGACTCCGTCGCTCCGGAGGAAGTCTAGGCATGTCATTACGGGTTCATGAATTAGCTAAAGAGTTAAAGCTGACCTCAAAAGAGCTTATTGACAAGCTAAAAGGGCTTAAGGTTGACGCCAAAAGCCACATGAGCCTTTTGACGGATGAAAATGTTAAACGGCTCAAGGAATCGCTGACTCCCTCAGCTAAACCTAAGACTGAGAAGCCAGTAGTCTCGCCTGTTGCGACTAAGGTCAAAGAAAAGGAGCTGCAGCCAGGCTCTATCGAAAGCGCCAAGAAAGAGTTTTTGCTTCAACGCGGCGCCGTAAAAACGCAAGTCAAGCCTGAGATTAAAACGGCGCGTCCCCGTGAAGCCACGCCGAGCTTTTCGTCTACGATAAAAACAGCCCCCACCTCTTCATTCATAAAAAGTAAGCCAGCTGTCATTGAACCAAAGAAGATAGCGAAACCCGCTTTTGCGGAAAAGAGTGTATTTAGCCCGGCTCCTCATTTGCAGGCGGCTCCTGTGAGCGCTCCGCCCGTCCCAGAGCCAGCCAAGATAAAAAAGATACAGGTCCAGACTCCCGTTATCGTGAAGGATCTGGCGGCAAAGCTTTTTGTAAGACCTGGCGAGCTTATTCAGCGTCTCATCAAGCTCAACGTGTTCGCCAGTATCAATCAGGCGATCGATTTTGAAATTGCCAGCAAAGTGTCCTTGGAGTTGGGTTTCGAGCTGGAGAAACCGCCGGTCACGGAAGAAGCTGTGGTGGAAGTCAGTGCCCCGAAAAAGGATAAATCGCTTCTTGAGACGCGCGCTCCGATTGTTACTTTTATGGGCCATGTCGATCACGGCAAGACATCACTTCTTGACGCGATACGTAAAACAAAAGTGGCCGCTAAAGAAGCGGGCGGAATTACCCAGCATATTGGCGCTTATGAGGTTTTTCTTCCCAAAGGCGCGGTGACATTTCTAGACACGCCGGGCCATGAGGCTTTCACGGCGATGCGTGCCCGAGGCGCCCGCGTGACGGACGTCGTTGTGCTTGTCGTAGCCGCGGATGACGGCGTTATGCCGCAGACGCTTGAGGCGATTGATCACGCCAAGGCCGCGGGAGTTTCCATTATTGTCGCGATCAATAAAATGGATTTGCCTTCCGCGAACCCTGACCGCGTTAAAAAAGGATTGATGGAGCATGGATTAATGGCGGAGGAATGGGGCGGGAAAACAATTATGTTAGGCGTTTCTGCCAAAACCGGCAAAGGGATTGACGAGCTTCTAGAGATGCTGGCCCTGGAATCCGATCTTCTTGAGCTTAAAGCGGACCCAGCCGCTCCCGCCAGCGGCGTGGTTGTGGAAGCGGAGCTCTCAAAAGAAAGCGGTGTTCTCGCCACAGTTTTGGTGCAGGATGGGACGTTGAGAGTCGGAGATGTGGTCGTGGTGGGTTCTAACTACTGCAAGGTTCGCGCGATGATCAATGACCGAGGCCAACGCGTCAAGGAAGCGCTTCCGTCGATGCCCGTTGTTATCCTGGGACTTTCCGGAGCGCCCAAGGCCGGAGACCGTTTCACTGTGGTCAAAGATGAGCGCAAGGCAAAAGAGATTATGGAGCAAAAAGAAGAGAGCTCGAGGGGGAAGAGCGCTGGCCCACACATTACGCTCGAGCATCTGTACGAGGATATCAAGGCGGGCAAGGTCGAGGAGTTAAAACTTATTATTAAATCGGATGTTCAGGGTTCCGTGGAGGCGCTGCGCTCCACGCTGGGGAAGATCAAATCGACAAACGTGAGGCTCAATATCATCCACGCGGGAATTGGTGAAGTGTCAGAATCTGACGTAATGCTCGCCGCCGCGTCCGATGCCGTTGTGATAGGGTTTCATGTTGGCATCAGCGACGCGGCCAAGGAAGTAGGCGAAAGAGAGCTGGTGGATGTGCGCTTTTATGAGATTATTTACGAAGTAAACACGGCCATTGAGAAGGCGATGGAGGGTCTCCTTGAGCCCGAGCTCAAAGAGGTATTCGTCGGTGTCGCTGAAGTGCGGCAGGTGTTCAAGGTTTCTAAAATCGGCACTATCGCCGGCTGTGCGGTCCAGAAAGGCAAAATTGTCAGAAACGCGCCTTGCCGGGTCGTGCGCAATGGAGTGAAAGTTCACGACGGCAAAATCGAGAGTTTGAAGCGTTTTAAGGACGACGCTCGGGAAGTGCTGGAAGGCTTTGAGTGCGGTATCGGCGTGTCGAATTATGACGAGTTGATACTGGGCGATCGCATTGAGGTTTTTGAGATTCAGAAGAAAGCGAGAAAACTGGAGTAGTCAAAAATGAACCGGGTTCTCTCAGGCATGAGACCGACCGGACCCCTTCACTTGGGGCATTTACTCGGGGCACTTGAAAATTGGTTAAAACTTCAAGAAAGCCACGAGTGTTTTTTTATGGTGGCGGATCTCCACGCGCTGATGGGCGAATATGAGAATCCGGCTCTGATCCAGAAAAATTCCCAAGAGATGGTGATTGACTGGTTGGCCTGCGGCATCGATCCCAAAAAAAGCGTTATTTTTATCCAGTCGCAGATCCCCGAGCATTCCGAATTGGCGATGATTCTAGGCATGATTACGCCTCTGGGGTGGTTGGAGCGGAATCCGACGTACAAGGAACAGCTCCGCGAGATTGAAGGGCGGGACCTGACGACATTTGGCTTCTTGGGTTATCCGGTTTTGCAGGCGGCGGATATCCTTCTCTACAAGGCCAATAAAGTGCCCGTGGGCGAGGACCAGCTGGCGCATTTGGAGCTGACGCGTGAAATTGTGCGACGCTTCAAGCATTTTTATAAAAAAGGAATTTTTCCGGAGCCTGAGGCCGTGTTGACCGCTGAGGCGAGGATACTGGGTACTGACCGGCGTAAGATGTCCAAAAGTTACGGCAACGCGATCAACCTGTCAGATTCGGAAGAGGCTACCAAAAAGAAGGTTTTGTCGATGCTGACAGACCCGGCTAGGATCAAGATGTCGGATCTGGGACATCCCAGTGACTGCAATGTTTATTCGTACTACAAGATTTTTGCTAAAGAAGAGCTGACGTTGCAGGCGCATGACTGGTGTTCGCAGGCTAAGAAGGGCTGCGTGGAGTGCAAGACACTATTTGCTGATCTGCTTTTGGAGAAGCTGCGGCCCATCCAAAAGCGCCGTGACGAGATAGCCAAGGACACTAAGCTTGTCGCGGACGTTTTAAAGGAAGGTTACGAGCGGGCTAATTTAGTCGCAAAGCAAACCATGAAGGAAGTGAAGCAGCTTTTACATTTATTGAACTGAGCGGGTGACGCGAGTGGTGGTAGCCTACATGGTGCAAGGGCTACACTTGCGCCGTGTAGGCTCCACGAAGCGGCAGGACCCGCGAGAACAAGGTAACTAATTGCTATGAGCTATAAAGTTAAGCTGGAAGTATTTGAAGGCCCTCTAGACCTTCTCCTTTATTTGATTAAGAAGGAGGAGTTGAATATTTATGATATTCCGATTACTCGGATTACGGAGCAATACCTGGAATATCTGAATTTGATGGAGCTATTGGATCTGGACGTCGCCGGAGAGTTCTTGTTGATGGCCGCGACGCTGATGCAAATCAAGTCCAAGATGCTACTGCCGCCAGACACGACGGATGAGGAAGCGCAGGAGTTAGACCCGCGCGCCGAGCTTGTTCGTAGGCTCCTGGAGTACAAGGCGTTCAAGGACGCGGCGGGCCAGCTGCGAAATTTTGAGGAGAAGCGGAGCGGTATTTTTTCACGTTTCGGGGTGGAGCCCGAAATTGACGGGGGAGACAGCCCGTTCTTCGAGGGCTCGCTCTTTGATCTTATTTCAGCCTTCTCGAAGATTTTAAAGAATCTTCCCAAGGAAAATTTTCATCAAATTAACAAGGATGAATTTACGGTGGCCGAAAAGGTCCATGAGATATTTCACCGTCTGGTTAAAGAGCCCATGATTTATTTTAGCGATCTTTTTAAACAGGCCAAGAATAAATTTGAGGTGATTACCACTTTTCTAGCCGTTTTGGAATTGATCCGATTAAAAGAGATAGCCACTAGTCAGATAAATCACTTTGGTGAGATCGAGATATCAAGAAACATCAGGATGCCGGAACACCTGAATACCCGTGTCCCCGAAGCAGCACCTGACACTAATTAAGGAGACCTCTTTGGACCAAGATGAGTTAAAATACGCAATTGAAGCGCTCCTGTTCGCAAGCGAGCGGCCGCTTAAGGTGGATGAAATAAAGCAGGCTTTTTCCACCGAGGGTGGGTCCGGTTCCGCGGACGAGGAGAAGGTTGAGGCTGCGGATATCGAGAAGAGGCTTCAGGCCTTGAAGGCTGATTATGAAACACAGCACCGCGGATTCAAGCTTTTTCAAATCGCTGGCGGCTGGCAGCTGGTGACGGATGAGAGATTTGCCTCGTATCTAAAAAAGTTTTACCAGTCCCGCGAGAAGAAACGCTTATCACAGGCGAGCCTTGAGACGCTTTCAGTGGTCGCCTACAAACAGCCCGCTACGAGGGCGGATATTGAATTTATTAGAGGGGTCAACGTCGACGGCGCCCTTAAAACACTTTTGGAAAAGGGGCTGGTACGGATCGCGGGCAGGAAAGAAGTGCCGGGGCGGCCGATGCTCTATGGGACTACCCAGGAGTTTTTGGAACATTTTGGGCTGAGCTCTATTAAGGAGTTACCCGCGTTGAACGAATACACCGAAAAGGATATCGCGGACCATCTTTTGCCGCCCGAGATGAAAGAAGCCGAGGCTATTCAAGAGAAAGTGGAGGAAGGAGCAACCGATGAGCGTCAATAAAGAGCGCAAAGAAGTCGATTCGATTGACAAAAAAATTCTAGGGCTATTAAACCAGCGCGCCAAGGCTTCTCAGAGAATTGGGAAGATAAAGCTGAAAGAAGGCCAGGGCATCTATTCCCCTGAAAGGGAGAAGGCCGTCCTGGATCGTTTGAAGTCGCTAAATGTCGGGCCCTTAACCCCGCAGGCGATCGAAGCGATTTACAGGGAAATCATGTCCTCTTCTATTAGTCTTGAGAAAAATGTGAAGATCGCCTATTTGGGCCCGCAGGTGACGTACACGCACCAGGCGGCTCAGAAGAAATTTGGGGCGTCGGTGGATTACGAGCCCTGCTCGAGCATCTCGGACGTTTTCGCGGATGTGGAAAGAGAGAGGAGCGACTATGGGGTGGTTCCAGTTGAGAACTCGACTGAAGGGGCCGTGAATCACACGCTCGACATGTTCATGGATTCGGGGCTTAAAATTTATGCCGAGATATTTTTGCCGATTCATCACCATTTGCTTTCCATCGGAAATCCCTTGAAGAGCATCTCTAAGGTTTATTCGAACCCTCAGGTATTCGGCCAATGCCGTTTATGGCTGGAGTCCAACCTGCGGGGGGTTGATTTGACAGATACGGCGAGCACCGCTGAGGCCGCGCAAATCGTGGGCAATAACACCAATCGCGAAGGCATCGCCTGTATCGCCAGTCAAATGGCGGCGAGTGTTTACGGCTTGAAGGTGCTGGCTTCGTCCATCGAAGACAACCCCAATAACACCACGCGTTTTTTGGTCATGTCACGCAACGAGGCCAAGCCCACCGAGTCCGATAAAACCTCCATTGTTTTTGAGGTGAAGGACAAGGTAGGCGCGCTCCATGATATCCTGGTTCCGTTCAAGAAAGCGGCTATCAATTTAACTAAAATAGAATCGCGCCCTTCCAAGAAAAAGGCGTGGAGCTATTTCTTCTTTGTGGACTGCGAAGGCCACCACTTTGAGCCACGCATCGCGAAAGCCCTGAAGACGTTGGAAGGGCACTGCAATTTCTTTAAGATTTTGGGCTCCTATCCTAAAGCGGATATTTAAATGGAACTTTTTGCTTCGGCCAGACCCAATCTCCCGCGGGTAAAGAATTACAAGCCCGGCAAGCCTTTGGAAGAGCTTGAGAGGGAGTATGGTATTCACAACGCCATTAAGATGGCCTCCAATGAGAACGCGCTAGGGCCTTCGCCCAAGGCGGTCCAGGCTATTCGGAAAAATCTTTCCAAGATTCACCGCTATCCGGATGGCGGATGCTTCTATCTTAGAAATAAACTTTCTAAGATGCTGGGCGTGTCCACGGACTCGCTTGTGTTTGGCAATGGATCTGACGAAATGCTCGTGCTGGCCGTGCGGGCTTTTGTGGACCCGCAAGACGAGGTGATTATCGCCGATCCCACGTTCTTGATTTATGAAATCGCCGTGGAGGCGCAGGGCGGCAAGACAATCAAAGTGCCGATGAAGAATTTCCGTTACGATCTGGCTGGCATGAAACAGAGAATAAGCCAGAGAACAAAAATTATCTTTATCGCTAATCCCGATAATCCCGTCGGCACCTATGTAGACGAGAAAAGCCTCGTGGGTTTCCTGAAGGATGTGCCGCGTCGTGTGGTCGTGGTGTTGGATGAGGCCTATTATGAATTCGCGAAGGTTAAAAAGGACTATCCCCATTCGCTCAAGCTTTTGGAGTCATTTGAAAACCTGCTCATCACAAGAACGTTTTCAAAAGCGTACGGATTGGGCGGTCTTCGGATAGGGTTTGGAATCACTCGAGCCCCGATCGCCAATGCCTTAAACAAGGTCCGAGAGCCGTTCAACGTTAATCTTCTAGCGCAGGTGGGGGCGGTCGCGGCGCTGGACGATAAGGCGCACCTATCAAAAACAATAAAAATGGTGGCGGAGGGCAGGCGGTACCTTACGAGGGAATTGAGAAGGCTAAGCCTGCGGACGGTAGACACTGTCACCAACTTTATCCTGGTAGACCTTCAAACGGACGCGCAGGCTCTTTACGAGAAGCTTTTGAGAAAGGGCGTGATTGTGCGCGGAATGGGCGCCTGGGGCCTTAAAAGCTTTATACGTGTGACGATTGGCAAGAAAGCGGAGAATGTAAGATTTATAAAGGCATTGAAAGAGAGTCTTCATAATTAAAGGAGTGAACGAATGATTATCGTATTAAAACCTAACGCGACTGAAAAAGAGATCCAGCATGTGGTGGGCAAGATAAAGGAGCTGGGCCTTAAAGCCATGCTTTCCGAGGGCAAGGAACGAACGATTATTGGCGTCATTGGCGAGGAAGACAAGGCCAGGCTCCAGCCATTTGAGGCGTTTCCCGGGGTGGAAAGCGTTGTGCCCATTCAGAAGCCTTACAAGTTTGTCTCGCGTGAATTTAGAAAAGAAAATAGTCTCGTTACGATTGCCCCGGGAGTCCAAGTCGGAGGCGAAAAAATAATCGTGATGGCGGGCCCTTGCACGGTGGAAAGTAAAGAGCGCCTGATGCGCATCGCCAAAGCTGTTAAGAAGAGCGGGGCTAAGGTCCTGCGGGGAGGAGCCTTCAAGCCGCGTACGTCGCCCTATTCTTTTCAGGGGTTGGGCGAGAAGGGTATGAAGTTTCTCTATGAAGCCAAAAAGGAAGCCGGAATCCCCATCGTGACGGAGCTGATGGATCCGCGCGACCTGCCGCTATTCCTCAAGTACTCAGACGTGATTCAGATTGGTGCAAGGAATATGCAAAACTTTGAGCTCCTGAAGGAAGTGGGTAAAACCAAGAAGCCTGTCCTTTTAAAAAGAGGCATGGCGAACACGGTCAAGGATTTCCTGTTATCGGCCGAGTA
>CAZDBQ010000132.1:0-4418 GCA_964503765.1 uncultured Planctomycetia bacterium
TCTTTGGTTTGAGTCCACGCGAAAAAATCGTTTTTATTTGATCCGCTGCCGACGTAATTCCACGGATTTATTCTTTCGGGGTGGACAATCCTGAACTTCAAGTACTCCGGATCAAAAAAATAGGCGGTATTAGGGTAGATACCTTCACCGGCGGCGAGGCCCAATCCCTTTTTATCCGTAATTTGATACGTAAATTTTTCCGTGCCGATATTCAAGAACTTCCCGTATTTGGCGTAATCAATGACGCTCTCGGTGCCGGGAGTGGCAAGCTTAAATTCCTGCTTAGGAAGCGCGATGGAGGATTCAGGAAAAAAGAAGGGGGAACAAAAAAGAATAAGAAGGACTAAGAAGATCTTCCTTGGAAATTTTTTGTTATTCAGCAACTTTTGCGGTTCTTTCAAGGTTTGCCAGTAAACTGTAGGCACATGGTACCACAAAGAGCGTCAAGAGCGTCGACAGCACGACACCTCCTATGACAGCCACTGCCATGGGAATCCTGGTTTCGGCGCCCGGCCCGAGTGCCAGCGCCGGTGGGATGGCGGCGGCAACGGTAGAAATGGATGTCATGAGAATAGGCCGTAAACGGATCGGGCAAGCTTCCAGCAGCGCCTCATGAGTATTCTTCCCCTCCCGCCTTACGTGGTTGGTAAACTCCACAAGGAGGATCGAATTCTTTTTCACAATACCCATCAGGAGAATCAGGCCGATCAAACTAAAGATATTCACCGACTGGTTGGCCATAAAAAGCGCGAAAAAGGCCCCCGAAATACTGAAAGGCAGCGCCAAGAGCACCGTAAAAGGATGCACGTAGCTGTTAAACTGCGACGCGAGGATCATGTAGGAAACAATAATCCCCAGCCACAGCGCGAAGAACAGGCTGCTGAAGGATTCCTTGAAAACTTGGGCGCTGCCGCTAAAAACCACGCGGTTTCCTTCCGGCAGCACTTCTTTGGCAATTTTTTGCACCGCCTCAAGCGCGTCCGCCTGCGATTTCCCCGGCGCGACGTTGGCAAAAACCCCGATCGCGCGTTCCCGTCCACGGCGCGTAATGGAAAGAAGCGTGGACTCCTGCTCAATGTCGACAACCTCCGAAAGTCTCACCAACTCGCCGCGGTTATTCCAAACCCAAAGCTTATTGATATCTTCGGGACTAACGCGCTCCTCGGGCACGAGGCGCACGCGTACATCGTATCGTCTGCCGCCTTTGGTGTATTGCCCGATACGCGCGCCCCCCACCATCGCGTTGATTACATTCGCCAGCGAATCCATTTCGACACCGCGCTCCATACACTTCACACGGTTAGGGCGCACGCGCACCTCCGTAACGCCCTTGAGGTAATCGGTATCAATATCCGTCATCAGGTTTGTTTCCTTCATCTTTTGCATGATGGCCTCTGAATGCTGCGCGAGCTTGCCCCAATCCCGTCCTCGTACCGTAAACTCAACCGGAAACCCCCTCTGAGCGGTAAAACCTCGCGTCGACAAATCTTGGATTGTAACCTTTGCATCGGGAATTCTATTCAGTTCCTTTCTGAAAATTGGCATCAGCTCCTGCTGGCTCAAGGGGCGGCGGTTCCCCGCCTGGACCCCACGCTCTTTTTTGGGCTTGAGAGATACGAACAGAACGCCCGCATTCACCTCTCCGCCGCCAAACCCGCCGATCGACCCGAAATAGCGGTCCACCTCGGGGCGGCTCATAATAAATTTTTCCGCCTCTTTAAAACGGCTGTCCGTAAATGCCATTGACGAGCCTACGGGCGTTTGGATGCGGCACAGGAACATGCTTTGATCCTGGGGAGGCACAAATTCCTTCCGGAGCGGCTTAAACACACCCAATGAAACAACAAAAAGAGCGAGCGCCGCTAGGATCACGAGCCAGCGGATTTTGAGCGTTTTTTCCAGCAGCCACCGGTAGGAGACGGCCAGCGCGCGAAAACTGGACTCGACCGCTTTCCCAAACCGCGTTTTGCGCTCCCCGACTTCTAAAAACTGCGAGGCACGCATCGGTGTGAGCGTCAGGGCCTCCAGAAGAGAAAGCGCCACCGCGGCGGCAATCGTAACGCCAAACTGAAAAAAATATTTTCCGATGATTCCCTTCATAAAAGCCACAGGAAGAAAAATAGCGATGAGCGCAGCTGTGGCGGCCGTCGCCGCAAACGTAATTTGCCGGGAACCCTCCGCCGCGGCTTTCACCTTTGGGATCCCCTTTTCGCGATGTCGTACAATATTTTCTAGAACCATAATCGCGTCGTCTACCACGATCCCAATGGCGAGCGACAAACCGAGTACCGTAAAGGTGTTTAGGGTAAAATTCATGAATTTGAATACAAGAAAAGTCCCTAAGATAGAGGTCGGAATGGCCAATAAAACGTTGAGCGTAGAACTCCAGGATCCCAGAAAAATCCAGCAAACAATCGCCGTCAAGAGCGCTGACATGACCAGTGTAAAGATGAGCTCATGAATGGAGTCTTCGACAAAGCGCGTGCTGTCGAAGTTGATTCCTAGCTCCATACCGGCCGGCAGATCTTTTTTGACTTCTTTAAGCCGCTCCTTTACCTTATGGGCCACTTCAACCGCGTTGGACCCTCGTTGTTTGCGTATCCCTAAACCCACGGCAGCTTTTCCGAGTACCCGCGAAAGACGGCGGACATCGGCCAAGTCATCCGAGACCGTCGCCACGTCCTTCAAATAAATCGGCTTGTGAATCGGTTCCCCTCCCCGGCGCGGGATTATGATATTGCTAAATTCTTCCACCGAAAGAGCCTCGCCCATCGCGCGAACATTCATTTCCTTTTCAGGGGTTTCAATCCGACCGGCGGGCCGCTCCACATGCCCGACCTCAATAGCGTTTATGACATCATTAACCGTAAGCAGGTATTCATCGAGCTTCTTGCTTGAAATCCACACGCGCAAATTTTTCTCTACGTAGCCGCCCAGGACGATGTCACCTACACCCGAAATTGTCTGAAAGCGGTCTTTCAGAGTATCCTGGACATAACCCATGAGGTCGCGAAGCGGCCTGTCTCCCGAGAGAGCGATCCACATGATCGGTGAATCGGTAGGATTGACCTTTGAAACAATCGGAGGATCAATATCATCGGGGAGGCGCCGCTGGGCCTGCGCGATTTTTGACTGCACTTCCTGCAGCGCCACGTCAATGTCCCGTTCCAGCTCGAACTCAATCGTGACTTCCGAGGAACCCTGACGAGTGCTCGAGGAGACTTCGCGCAAGCCCTGGATACTCATCACGGCATCCTCGATGATGTCAGTTACGTCGCTCTCCATAACCTCCGGAGCCGCGCCCTCACGCGTAACGTTGATCGAAATGACCGGGAAATCCACATCCGGCATTTCACTAACACCCAGATCGCTAAACGCGATCCATCCAAAAAATATGAGGCCAATCATGAGCATCCAGGCGAAAACAGGGTTTTTGATGGAGATGTCGGATAGGATCAAAGCGTCTCTCCTATGGAAACCTGTAGCTTCCAGAAATTCCGTTTGGCCTGGTAACGCACTTGATTAAAGCGCCGCTCGATATCTTGGTACTGCCGCAAGGCATCTAGGACTTCTAGATTATTGACGAGACTCATCCGGTATTCCTCGGCTTGGAGTTCATAACTTTTTTTTGCGGCGCTGAACGCTTCCGCGAGCACTTTCTCCTGACGCTTGGCGGCAATAAAATTTTCGTAGGCGGTCTCGACATCAAGTTCAGAAACGCGTAAAGTTTTTTCCGCGCCGAGACGCGCACTTTCCCTCTGGGCCGCGGCTTCTTTGATCGCACCTATCGTCCAGCCCCCGTCGAATATCGGCACGTCCACCGTCAAAAGCATATCCCAGTCGATGCCTGATTGTGATCCCACTCTCTGGGTATAATAATTTCCGTCTAGTTTAGCGGAAGGGAAAAGGCCTGACTGGGCCACGATTACTTTTTTCTCGGCCAGAATATGGGCTTCAATCGACGCTTTCACATCCGAGCGGCCGCTTGCCTTGGACAAATAATCAGAAAGGCTAGTGGGCCTCTCCTCAATCGTGTCGTCTGAAAGACTCCCTTCAATACTCCGCCCGATGTAAAATTCTAAAAGTTGTTTTGTGACCCTCTCAAGACGAAAGATATCTTCAGATTCCGATTCGATTAATTTCAAGTCCACAACGGCGCTGGCAACCTCGCTGTCACGAGAACGCCCTATTCTGGCTCTCTCCGAAAGCTCTCCTACGCGCTCCTGGAGAAGATCCCGGGTTTTATTTAAAACTTCAAGGTCTCTCTGGACTTCCAGCTCGGTGTAGAAAGCTTCCATCACGTCCATAAATAAAAGTTCTTCGGCTCGTCGCTTTTCATAGGCGCGCTGTTTTTTTTCAGCGCCCGCCCCCTGCAGCGCGGCAAATTCCTTAAAACCTGAGAAAAGCGGCTGGCTAAA
>CAZDBQ010000133.1:0-2886 GCA_964503765.1 uncultured Planctomycetia bacterium
CTCGCTAGAGCAGGAATCTTAAAATTGACTTTGAGCTAATGTGAGGGATGGCATATACTAAACGCACAGGAGAAAAGTAGAAAACATGAAAGATATTAATTTAGATATGGTGCGTGTGACGGAAGCGGCGGCGATCGCGGCATCGGCGTGGATAGGAAGTGGCGACAAAAAAGCGGCCGACAAAGCGGCCACGGATGCCATGCGCAGCCGTTTAAACGCGATTGATTTTGCCGGTAACATTGTAATTGGCGAGGGGATCAAGGACGAGAGCGCGGGGCTTTTCGCCGGTGAGCGTGTGGGAATAGCCAAGGGCAACGATATTAAAGTGTATGACATTGCGGTGGATCCCATTGAGGGGACGCGGCCGACGGCGAATTCGGGACCAGAAGCTACGAGCGTTCTGGCGGTTGCCGAGAAGGGGGCTCTTTTATCAACATCGGCGTTTTACATGAATAAACTGGCTTACGGCCCAGCAATCGCGAACAGGACAAAGCTTTCCATCACGGATCCCTTGAGTAGGACTATTGATCTTGTTTCAAAAGCGACAGAGAAGGACAGGACCAAAATAGTTGTTTGCCTTTTGGACAGGCCCCGGCATGAGAAAATCATCGCGGAGCTTAGGGCCTTAGGAGTTCGGATTAGGCTCATTCAAGACTGTGACGTTTCAGCGGCTATCGCTAGTTGTCTTCCGGATAGCGGTATTGATCTTTTGTACGGGATAGGGGGGTCTCCGGAGGGCGTTATTACGGCCTGCGCGATCAAGTGTTTGCGAGGAGATTTTCAGTCACAGATTGTCAACAAGGACGGCAGTGTGGCCCCGAAAGTTTATTCAATGGAAGATGTTGTGAAGGGCCCATGTGCCTTCGCCGCGACGGGGATCACGAGCGGGAGCCTTCTTCGCGGGGTCCGTTACACCCCTGAAGGGCCTGCGACTAACAGTGTTTTTATGCGTTCTATCAGCGGCACTGTCAGGTGGCTTACCGTCTATCACGGAAATTAAATACGCTTAATTAAAAATCCAAGGGTGAGAGATGTTCAAAAGTTTTAAGTCAAGGATATCCGCGGCCTTCTTTCTCATTACGGTCTTAATCGCGTCCTTTTTCTTTGTGACGCTTTATACAAGAGCTGTAGAAGAACAGACAGAGAATCTGCGGACCTACTTGAAGCACACGGCGGCCCTCGGTGCCAGTTTTCTATCAGGCGATGATATTCTTAAGGTTCCCCTGCAGGAAGGCTGTGAAAAAAGTCTTATACGCCAAGCGCTCATTCAGGACTTAAAGAAGATCGCGAAGACTGACAGCCGTATTGATGATGCCTACGTGATGCTGCCCGGTGGCCAGGAAAAGATCTTTCATTTTGTCGCCAATGCCAACCAAGAGCTTTCGCCGACCGCTTGCGGTGAACCCTATGAGGTCAGTGACTATCCTGAGATCATGAACGCCTTAAAGGCCCCTGACGCGGATCACAAGATTACCAAAGACAAGTGGGGTGAATGGCTTTCGGGTTACGCGCCTATCCATGATTTTTCCGGCAACGTCATAGGACTTCTCGGGCTTGACGTGGCGGCCAAGACCGTGCGGGAACTTCAAATGGCATTTTTGCAGAGGTTTATTCTGGTGTTGGCCATCGCGCTAATTCTGGCAATTTTGATAGGGATATTAAGTTCCCAATGGCTCTCTAAGCCGATCGAACAGATCACCAGCGGGATGGAACGGGTGAGTGAGGGAGACTTGAATTACTATCTGAGGAATATTCCGGAGAAGGAATTTAACCGGATCGTCGTGATCTTTAATCAGATGACAAGCTCCTTGAAGAGGCTTATGAGTGAGCTGGCGGAAACTGTCAAAGAGAGGGAACGAGTGACTCGGGAGCTTGAGATAGCGGCGAATCTTCAACAAATGGCTTTGCCTGAGAACCCACCTGACATGGAAGACCTCGATATCGCCGCCAAGAGTATTCCCGCCAAAGAAGTGGGGGGAGACTATTTTGATTTTCTTCTCAACGACTCAAAAAAGGTGGGGTTTGTCATCGCTGACGCGGCGGGCAAGGGTTTTCCCGGTTCTCTCTACATGACCAATTCGCGAAGCGTTTTTAGGGTCATCTCCAGTCAGGAGAGCATGCCCAGCCAAGCCCTTAAGAAAGCCAATGATTTTATTTCGACGGACTCCGCCTCCTCCAAAGGCATGTTCATTACTTTTCTCTACTCGGTGTATGACAGGGCCGCGAAGAAATTGACCTACTCAAATGCGGGCCATTATTTACCGATCATCTTTGACGCCAAGACAAAAAAATTTAAACCGCTTCACACCGGCGGCCTGCCGATGGGTATTTATCCCGAACAGGATTATCCTGAAGAGACCGTCCAACTTTCTTCGGGGGACACGGTCGTCATGTTTACCGACGGGATCGTTGAGGCGATGAACCTTAAAAGAGACTTATTCAGCCTGGCGCGTTTGATGAAGATTGTGGAGGAAAATTTCCACGAAAGCGCCTCGGAGCTTCTCAAGAAGATTGAGAGTGAAATAAAAGTATTTGCTGGCGCAGAACCCCAGTCTGATGACATCACGCTTATCGTTTTTAAAGTCAGATAGAGATTAGCTTTCTAAACATTTGACAATCCACAACCCATCTGGTAATTTGATAGGCTAATAACTTTAAAAAAGTTTTCTAAAATTGCGAACTACTCTAAGATTCTTTATAATCTTCTTTCTAGTCTTCTCGATTGCGGGTTGCGCAGGCAGCGATAAGAAAGATTCAGAAACGATTACGGTCTGGCATTGGATGTCTGACCGTGAGGATACTTTCCAGGAACTTGCTAAACGATTTGAGAATGCCACTCAACTCAAAGTGAAGTTTGACCTTTACGCCCCTTCCGAAGCTTACTCC
>CAZDBQ010000134.1:0-6139 GCA_964503765.1 uncultured Planctomycetia bacterium
CCCCAAAGCAACATAGCCGAGGTAGGCCTCTCTTTTTTTTAGTTTTAGAAAAAGAAAGGTGGCTAAAGAGACGAATGCCAAAAACCCCACAACACCTATTATGTAAGCTTTGCGGGTTGGAATAATGGGCGAACCAAGACAGGCGAAGAAATAACGGATAAACTCCCCCGGGTTTTCTAAGCCGTATTCATAGGGTGGGTGTTCTGCAAGATGTCCAAAATCGTAAAAACATCCGCCGATGGCTAGGGTGGACAGAAGCACCCACAGGAGAAGAACGCGCGACTTCGTGGTTTTGTCTGGAAAGGCGTGAAAAAGAAGAAGAAAAAATGCCACTGGCCAAAAAAGAATCCCACAGGAGTAAGAATAGATGGAAAACACGCCCAACAAGGCAGCGCACCACAACCGTCTCCAGCTAAAAACAAGATCAGATAAAACAACGATCCCTGCCACTGAACCAAAAACGCCCATGTAGTAAATTAGTTCGATCCCCCAAGTCCAGTTTTCCCACTGTCTTAGGGAGAAGACGACAAGGGACGCCAAAGGTAACAAAAGAAAGCCTCCGCGCCACGCAAGAAAGATCTCTGTTTTTTTTACAAGGCGCGCGATGAAAAGAAATGAAGCGGACGCAAACAGAAAACTGAAAATCTCTTCATAGAGAAGGTTCCATGAACTGAGCCTGGCGAGAGCGAAGATCACAATCTTCGAAAAAAAGACGCGGTGCTCATTGTGCTTTTTCCAAAAATCCCCTAAGACAAGTACACCCCGATACCATTTATCAAGGAGCTCCGCTATCGCCCACTCATCGAAATAGGGCACGTTCACATGAAACCGAAAAATCATGTAAAGAAGGATAATGGCAGGAATCGCTGAAAGAAGCCACGGCATGGATTTTCGCGTGGCATTAAAATTTTCAAGCATTTATAGGCACTTTCACAGGACGAGGTCCGGTTTATTTAAAGTAGCTGTATCAAACGTTTGGCTTGAGGCGAAGAAACCGGCATCACCGAAAGGCGCGATTGTTTCACAAGCGGGAGAGTTTTGAGGATAGAGTCTTTTTTGATCGCTTCAAGTGTCACGGGATGCTTCGCGGATTTGTCGGCCTCAAGGTCTACAACCACCCACTCCCCCGTTTTGTCCGTCGGATCCGGGTAGGCGGAGCGCGTTACCCGCGCCAAACCGACGACACTTTTCTGTTCCTGGCTGTGATAAATAAAAGCCAGATCACCCTTTTGCATTTCTTTCAAGAATTTCCGCGCCTGGTAGTTTCTGACGCCGTCCCAAGAGGTGGACTTATCGCGGACAAGGTCTTGGAACGAATAAGTCTCAGGATCGGATTTTAGAAGCCAGTGTGCCATAGAATTTATTATACCTCAAATTGGAGATTGAACTCTACCCTCTCTTGAAGTCTTTTCGAGCAATTAGTGATGCGCCCCCGATTCGGATTATTGGCTCCGAATACGGTATAATACGCGCAGCATTATACACTTTCTTCAAAAAAAGGATCCTGCTAATGTTAAAAATAGCGACGCGATTGTTTCTTCTTTTTGCCGGAATGATCATTTTCTCCTCGTTTACCGCGGCGTTCGCCTATGACGATTGTTATAGGGACTGCATGAATCAATCCGGTTGTTTAAATCCAGAGCCGGGGGTCAATGTAAGCTATTGCAGCGACACGCAGGCCCGGTGTTCGTCAGACTGTCTCGATAAAGGCCCGAGCGCTCCAAGCGGCGGCAAAAAAATTTACGGAGCGATCGCCTACAGCAAGCGAAACGGGGCTTACGGTTACTCCCACGGCTGGACCAACCGGAAGAAAGCTGAAAAAGTAGCTGTCAAAAATTGCTCGGAAAACGGTAAGGGATGCAAGTCGGTAGTCTGGTTTTACAATAGCTGCGGCGCGGTCGCTAGTGACGGCAAGCACGTGACTTGGGGCCGCTCTTCCGTGCGTCAAATCGCCAAGCAAGAGGCTCTCGATAAGTGCAATAAAAGCTGGTTCAATGGAAAGTGCGAGAGCGTCGTGTCGAGCTGCTCGGGCTAAGGTCCAGCTGCTTTCCAACGAGCGCTAAATTCATCGGCGCTTATTTTTCCGTCTCCATCCTCATCAAGTAAGTCAAACGAACTACGCACCTTGCGCCATTCGGTACGCGTGATTTCGCCGTCGGCGTTGCGGTCCATGTCTTCAAAACGAACGCCCTTAAAATCCTGGGCAGTCAAGGCGTTATTTCCATCCAGGTTGAGACGGTAAAAATCCTCGCGCGTCCCCCTCCACTCGCTCTCAAGGATCTTACCGTCGCCGTTCTGGTCCATTGGCAGGAACGTCTCGAAAGAAAGTGATTCATTCTGGACCGACACTGTGGAAAGTGTGGTCGTTCCTTTGGGGCCGGGCCCGCTCTCGGCGCTCATTTCCATGGCGGGCTTGCCGGCCGACTTGTCTGAAAAAAACATATTCCTGAAATTATAAGCGCCAATCAAAACCGTAATGATGCCTCCCAGGATAGCCACCCATAGATGGACCCGATTTAAAACTTTGTCGTGTTTTGATTCAGAATGACCCATACTCTTTAACGCTCCCCCATTATTTCCGGCTCTACACTAGCCGAGTCGATAAAAGAAAACTCTTTTCCATTTGAGCGGCGCTGATATTTTTTGCCCCGTCTGGGAATCCCAGAATTCGATCTTGCCGCTGTTGTTCCGGACATTGAAAATGCGGCCGGGAGTTCCCGTACCTTCGTCCACAAAAACCAAGCCCTGGCTGTCTTTGCCGGCGGCCTTCAGCGCGCTCTCGATCTTTTTCTGGTCGCTGGCAAGCGGCACACCCTCTTCATGGCTCCTCAGTCCCTGCGGTCCTCCATGACGCGGATCTTTCGCCTTTCCGCCTCCGAAGTTCCGCTTCAGGGTCTTGGAAATGGCGCCGGCGTTGGCCTTTGCAGGAAAATCAACATTCAGCGGGCCCTTGAAGCGGGTGTCCATGAGATCAAAACTGGAAAACTTGCGAGTGGTTTCCGCCATGTCCTTAAGCGTTTTTCCGGCCTGCTCCAGCGCCTTTGCCTGTTGCTGCTGCCGTCTCATCGCCTCTTGACGCTGCTTCTCGGCGTCCGCTCTTTTTGACTGGTCATGCTGTTGCTGTCGTTGCCGCAACGCTTGTTCTTGCTTCACCTTCTCTAAGTCTTTTCTTGCCACTTGCTGTCGTTTCATCGCCTCTTGATGCTGTTTCTCAGCTGCCGCCCTTCTTGCCTGGTCCTGCTGTTGCTGTCGTTGCTGCACCCCTTGCTCTTGCTTCACTCTCTCTAATTCTTTTCTCGCCACTTGCTGTCGTTTCACAGCGTCTTCATAGCTCCGTTTGTCCGCCGCTTTTCTTGCCTGCTCTTGCTGTTGCTTGGCCTTCTCAAGCGCGTTGTTTGCCTGCTCCTGACGACGTTGTATGTCCCGCTCTTGACGTGCCCTCTCCACTGTTTTTCTTGCCTGCTGCTGCCGTCGTTGCGCTTCCTGCTGTTGACGCGCCGCTTGGACGGCTTTTTTTTCTGCCTGCCCTAATTTTTTCGTTGTTTGACCGACTTTTCTAACCGCGCCAAGCCCGCCGACTGGGCCGCCCCCGCCGGCCGCGGACATCGCAGCGTCAACCGCATGCTCTCCAAAAAAACGCGCGGGGTTCTTCTCCAGCTCGTCCACTGCCTTGACCGCGTCATCATACATCTGCTGATTATTCTCGTTATAGTCATTCGTGAGATAAGTGAGAAGGCCGTCCGCCATCTGAGGCAGGACCGTTCCCGGCTTCTGGGCCAAAAATTTGGCGCTCTTTGAAAGCGAATCAGCCATGCCCCCGCAGAATTGGTTGCTGGCCGCCATCGCATTGTCCTGGAAATCATCCGCGATGCGGTCCAGCTCGTTCGCAAGTTTCATCATCCGTCCGGGGATGCTTTCATCTTTCCATTTTTCGACAGCCCCTGGTGGCGCAGAAACTTCCTCTTTATTATTGGCTTGCTCCAACGCCCTCGCCTTCTGTTCTTGGCGCTGTGCTTGCTTTTGTTGCGCTTGTTGACGCTCCTGTTGACGCTTCTTTTCGGCGGCTTCTTTTTTTGCCTGCTGCTGTTGTTGTTGCCGCGCTTCTTCCTGACGCTTCTTTTCAGCCGCCTGCTTTTTCGCCTGTTCTAATTCTCTTTTTTTGGCCTCGTCCGAGGGCTTGGCCTGCTGCTGTTGCTGCTCCTGGTCCCCCAAGGGCGGGTTTGCGGGACTGCTCGGAACATCAGGCCATGGTCCGGTATTCGAAGACGGCGCTTCTCCCATTCCGGCGGCTGGATTTTGAGCCGTGTTCGAGGGACTTCTCCCCTGGCTTCCCTCGCTGCCTCCCTCAAACGCATCACCCGCGGCAGATGCGGCCTTCGACAAGAGCTTTTTGGCTTTCTTTATAATCTCGCCGGCACGTTCAGAATGGATCTTTTCCTCGAGCGAGCGCTGGCGTTCAATATCTTTCTTCTTGTTCTCATGCTTCGCGTTCTCATTCTCTGTCATGAGAGACTTGGCGTCGCTGTCGGACTCCTCGATGAGCTCGAGCTTCGTCTCGTGGTCCTTATCTTCGGCGCGTTCCACCGCGTCCAAGGCCATCATTTTCCCGTCGTGCCGGGAGTCCTCAGCGTTGAGCTGGGCCTGTGTTGCCGCGTCCACATCCGTAGAGACACCGCCTTTCAGCAGGACCCCGCCCTCCTCAGCCCACACAGCCGCTGGCTGTGAAACAAAGATACCGGCAGCGAGTATGAAAAATACGGCTCTTCTCATGATCAATCCTCCAAACCTACTTCAAACTCAACCATTAAAAACAGCGCCCTGCGTCCTTCCGTGCTGAGTCTCTTTGTCGTATGCGATCTGTTTCCGACTGTAGAGTGTAAAAATCTCATCCACATCATGCTTGAAGCGTCTTCCGGGCTTGGGGCCCTCCGAGAGAATTCTCTGCTCCACGACGCGGGCGCATTCCTCGGCGATCTGCTTATGCCCGTCCTCATGAATCTGAAGGTTTTTTTCGAAGCGCTTCCAGGTCTCCTGAAGGTCTCTGGGACTCTTTGCATAATCCACCCACTTGGGCATCTGAAAAGTGACAACAATCGTAACGGTGGGCGGGTTTCCCCCTCTCCAATTGACATTGGAAAGAGTATTCGCGTCGTGGCCCCCAAATCCATGCGCCCGCTTATGATGCTGATTCATGTTCTCCCGGATCTCTTTTGCCGTAAGGCCATGAATTTCATAATATTCATACTTCACTGACTTGATAGGCTCGGCATAAAGGGGCACAGCCATGAAAAAACCAACAGAAAACGCCAAAAGAAACCTCATCCACCTCATCTTTGTATCCTCCTCAACCCCTCACGAACCACTAGCCAATCAAGGCCCGATCGCCCTTTCGCAGCTCTTTCAAGAATTTCCGCGCCTGGCACAAGTCAAAATCATAGCACAAATTTTGTTCTTTATCGTAAAATGTCCCCATGACTATTGTTATTCACCGCACCATCCGCTCGCGCCGGCGCACCCTGGCGCTTCAGATCACCCAAGAGGGACAGCTCGTCGTGCGCGCACCGCGCTTACTCAGTCAGTCGCAGATTTTGCGCTTCGTCGAGGAAAAAAGCGCCTGGATCGAGAAGAAATTCCGTCAGGCAGCCCGTCGGGCCCAGACCGCGCCGCCCGCGTTCACCGCCGACGAAGAACGACAACTGAAATCCCTCGCCCGAGACGCGTTTATCGAACGTGCCTGCTTGTATGCTGAGAAAATGGGCGTAAAATTTAAAGAAATCCGCTTAAGCTCCGCCAAAACCCGCTGGGGCTCTTGCAGCCCAAAAGGAAACCTGAACTTCAACTGGCGTCTGATCAACGCTCCTACGGATGTGCTCGATTACGTCGTGGTGCATGAGCTCTCGCACTTGATCGAGCGGAATCATTCGGCGAGATTTTGGACTAAGGTTGGTGAGTTTTGTCCGCGCTACCAATCTGCGCGGCGCTGGCTTAAGGAAAATAGGGTTTAATTCCTGATCACGTGCAGGCGGCTTTTGCGGACGAGCTGAAAACCCTCCTTGCCGTGAAAATAGTCATCCACGGCCTGCCGGCACTCCTTTCGGGTCCGATAGTCGTCGATGATCAGGTGCCCGCCGGGCACGAG
>CAZDBQ010000135.1:0-4607 GCA_964503765.1 uncultured Planctomycetia bacterium
GGCATGATGGGTCTCTTTTTTATTCAACAAGACCACGCCGTCCTTGTCAGAACCGGGCTCGATGTAAAATCTGTGCATGGGTATTAAATTCTCAGGGTGTGATAATTCTGGGTAAAATTTTGGACCTGAGCGGGATCGAACCGCTGACCTCCTCATTGCGAACGAGGCGCTCTACCAGCTGAGCTACAGGCCCTTAATTTTTATCATGCGCCTACGGCCATGGGGTAATTCTTTTCCTCCCAGGCTTGCATGCCATCTTCCATTGCTCGCACGTTCGTAAATCCCAAGCGCTTGAGATCAAGCAAAAGGACCGTGCTCGCGTTGCAATTGCGGTTACAATAAGTCACTATCGGAGTGTCTTTAGGATAATTTTGGGTAGCCTCTGCCAGCGCTTTGGCGCGATCAGGCGCGCTGGCTATAATCTTGTTCCTGAAGAGTTCATCCTGCGTATAATAAGCGGGTGTCAAAGGAAGGACAGCGCCTTCAATATGGGCCGCTTGATAGCTTCTTCTTGCCCGGGCATCAAACAACACAAAATCCGTTTGCTTGATCTGCAAATCCCTTAATTCGTCCACGGAAATGAGCTCGTCCTTGCGCAGGTCTTTGAGGGAAAGTTGAATGGCGCTAGCCGGCGCATGGACCGCGTGGCTTTCATCCGCAGCGGCCCGTCCTTCACTCAGACCGATTAAAATGACAATGAAAAATAGAAAAAAAATACGGCCTGAGATTTTTTTCACACTTTTAGAGATTGATTGAGCCATGACAAATATTCAGCCGATCCGAGTGTAATGGGGATACAGACTATCTCGGGCACCTCGTAGGGATGGGCGCCTTTGATCACCTGTTTAATTTTATTGAAATTCTTTTTTACTGTCTTAATTAGAACCAGAGTCTCTTTCGCCGTCTCCACGGCCCCCTTCCAACGATAAACCGAGGTAAAGCCGTCGCCAAAAGAAACGCAGGCGGCCAATTTCTTTTTTACCAGCGACTGAGCGATCAACTTTGCGGTTTTAGTTCCGGGGGTGGTGGTAAGGACGATGATCCCGGACATTAGAAACGAAGCGTGATTTTGTAGTCGTTCCCTGTGTCCTCCATAATCACATGGCCTTCGCGCGCGAGCCAACCCAAACTCATCAAGATAACATTCCTGTTTTTATCCGTTCCGGCGACAAGCTCGTTGAGCGAGGAAGTTTTATGTTGGTCCAGATAATGCCAGATATCTCCGGCCACAATACCAATTTCAGTAATCATAATGACCTCCCTTTAAAATTCTTCTCACTCCGTGACTGGACTGCTTATTATTTTTTAACAGGACCTATCATAAACAGTGTTGCCTAATAAATCAACTGGATTACAAAAGCCTATCTTCAGGTGACTTCTTGTTATAGCTTTTGCATTGAGGGCATTGCGAAATGCCATGGTGCCTGGAATCGACGTACGTATAAGCGCAAATCGTGCATTCCCAGACATCCGCCTCCTCGCGCACAAATTTTGGGAAGGTCGTGGTTCTCTCAAAAAAGATCCACATGAGAAAAATCACTAGAAGCGAGGACATCACGTACAAAAATACAGCCGTAGAAACATCCAGCCGGAACATGGGTTATTTTCTCCAGAGACTGCCGAGCTCGGACTCCGATCCTTCCTTTGGCGAAGGCGACGGCGATGGAGCCGACCCTTCTTCCGGGTATCGGATTCTGAGCCGTGAAGTTAATTCTGTTTCGGGGGCAGGCTTCTCCCCTCCTACCAGTTCTCTCAAATGATCACTCACTTTTCTACCAAAAGGAACGCTTACCACATCCCCTGGCGAGTGGCGCTCAATCGTTTGAACCTCTACCTCCATCGGCACCGTGAAATCGGATAGATGGCGATAAAATGTCTCGGAGAGCTGGGGCTTATTTTCTACCAGGGTCCTAAAAATGGTGTCATCGATCACGGGCCCCAGGGAAACCACGAAAGGCCTCGCCTTTTCGGGTCTCTTTGAAGGGGCGACCACTATGACAATAGAAAAAAACCAGAATAAATGCCAGAGAAGGGACACTCCCACCGCCATAAGAAACGACCTGTCCCTAAGTGCCCAGCCTTCGTATCCCTTCAAACCGCTTCTCCTGCTTTGGTGTTGGTCGCGATATTAATCTGCGGAATGCCTAGCTCCCTGCACAGGTCCCAGATCTCCACCACGCGGCCTAGAGAGGCGCTCGTATCCGCCTTTAAGAGAAGAGACTTTTTTTCATCGGCCGCCTGTTTTAAATGAGTGACTAAATCATTGATGGTAATCGGACTTTCATTCAAGAAGAGAAGGTCCTGGCCGCTCACCGTAATCACGAGATTCTCACTGCTAATTACCTCGCTAGTGATGGCCTTCGGCAGCTTCACCTTGATGCCGGGCTGAAAAATAAAGTTCGAGGTCAGCATGAAAAAAATCAGCAATAAAAAAACGATGTCAATCAGAGGCGCGATATCCAGCTGCCCCTTTTTGATTTCCGTCCTGCGTTTTAGCCGCTTAAACCGCATCTTCTTCTCTTTTGTCACCCAACGTATTGAGTAAATCCGTAGCGCTCCGCTCCATGTCTAGTACAAAACCATCAACACGGCTGACGAAATAGTTGTAGGCCACAAACGTCGGGATCGCCACGCAAAGGCCGAACACCGTCGTCAAAAGCGCCTCCCAAATACCACCGGCGAGATCCCCCGGGTTCACGGGATTAACACTTGAGGCTTTGCTTTCGATAACCTGGAAAGCCGCTACCATTCCCGTCACCGTACCCAAAAGACCGAGCAGCGGCGCAATGTGCGCGACTGTCGCTAGGACAGGCAAATTTTTCTCAAGACGCGGGACCTCATGAACACTGGCGTCTTCAATAGCGTCCCGGATCTCATTTCGTGGGCGATCGTGCTTCAAAATACCCGCTTTTAATACGTTCGCGATGGGCCCCTGGGTCCGGTCGCACAGCTCGAGGGCTTCCATGATCTTATTACGCTTGAGCGACTTTGAAATCTGCTCCATGAATGTTTTAGTGTCGATCTGCTCACGACGCAGCTGAATCATCCGCTCAATCACGATGGCAAACGCGACGACTGAACATAACAATATCGGCCACATGATAGGGCCGCCCTTTTGAATAAACTCCCACATAAAACTACCTCCTCTGTTGGATAAGCGACCTTATTCTTTGTACTTTTTCCTTAGCGAAACCAGACTGATTGGATGGTGAACTCGCTATCATCTCATAAATTTTCAGCGCGTCGTCATATTTGCTTAAATCCTCAAAAAGCTTCGCGGCGCGAAGTCGGGCGCGGTCCGCGTACGCCCTATTTTTTGGATAGAGCTCGCTCACCTTTAGAAACTCAGAGGCGGCCATCGCTGTCTCGCCCTGCGTCTCATAAACCTCGGCCAGCGCAAATTGAATCTCGCAGCTAAGGTCACTCGGGGCATTCTTGAGCGCCTCACCAAAGTAAAAAGCGGATTCTCTCAAATGACCCTCCGCCCTTAATATTTCAGCGAGTTTTTTTTCAGCCAACGTTTTAGAGAGCCCCACCGGGGCATTGTTGATTATTTTCGTAAGCTCGAGTCTAGCGACTTCCGATTTGCCTTGAGACAAAAGAAATTCGGCGACCTTGAGAAGTCCCTTGGCAGCTAGCTCGCTCTTCGGAAAAGACTTGGCCAGGGCCCTCAGCTCGTTGACGCTCGCCCACAAGTCCCCTTCTCTTTCATAAGTCAATGCCGTCCAGGAGTACGCGTCATCCGCAACAGCGCTTGTCGGGAATTTCTGCGGAATCGCTGAAAAGTATTCCCGGGCCTTTGGATACTGGCCCCGGTTAAAATAGTACTCCCCCAGGCCATACAGCACATCCGCCGCAAGTTCGCTATCAGGATACTTCTTTAAATAGTCCTCATATTCCTTGATACCCTCGGCTGACTTGTTCATTTTAAAATAACACCAGCCAACCCGGTACTTGGCAAGCCGCCCTATGTCCTCCTGCGAGGCGCGTGACGTGATATCCTGAAACACCGCGAGCGCCTTGTTGAAATCCCCGCGGCTGAAATAACAACCGCCCAATTGAAAATAGGCCTTTTCCTTCAACGTGCTTTCAGGATAAAGAGTCAGGAACTTCTTAAAGTTTTCGGTCGCCTCCTCGAAACGCCCCTTTTGCATCAGCGCGGCCCCCAGACGGTAGAGGGTCTCGGCTTGAAAATGACTTCGGGGAAAATTGACGGGCATATTCTGAAAACTTAAAATCGCGGAATCAATACGCCCAAGGCGCAGAAGCGTAGTCCCGGACTGGTACTGGGCGTAATCCGAATAAAAACTTTTGGGATAATCCTTCAGGGCAATCTCATACTGCTCAAGCGCCTTCTCGAGCTCGCCGCTCTCAAGATAGGTGTCCCCGATACGGCACAAGGCGCCCACTTTAAGAATTTCGTTGTGGCTCTCATCGGCGACAATTTGAAAATTCTCAATCGCCTCCGCGGGTTTCTTAAGGCCCACATAGGCCCATCCCAGGTTGTAGTGGAGGTCATCCAGCAAGTCGCTGTCGTGGAATTTGCGCGTAGCCTCGGCATAAACGTCAGCGGCCTCCTCATAACGGCCCAGACTGTACAAGGCCTC
>CAZDBQ010000136.1:0-6254 GCA_964503765.1 uncultured Planctomycetia bacterium
GGATAAGGAAAAATCAGATCCCAGCGAATTTTCCCCGTAAAAAGATCCCCCACAAAACTGGGATATTTCCAAGCCTCCTCGCGCGCCTCCTCAGCGACATCGAGAGACTTTGCCTTTTCAATATTTTCTTTGCCTTTAAGAAGTTCCAAAGAATTCTCCTTACGTTGATTCTAGCACGTTAGCCCGTGCTTTTCATCCCGAAGGCAATGCCGTTAACGGTCAGGAGGAGAATTTCGTCCATCTTCCGCCGGTCAGCCTCGGAGGGTCCCTGGTTTATTTCCCGTAAAAACCGAAGTTGGATGTAATTTAAGGGGTCTACGTAGGGATTGCGGAGACGGATGGATTCCTTGAGTGTTTTGTGAAAATCAAGCAGTTCGTGCTGTGAACAAATTTTTAAAACCCCCGACACGGCTCGGCGGTATTCGGAGGTGACCAACCCGTGAATTCTTTCGCGAAGCTCCTTGTCTTCCACGAGCGCGGCATACTGCTCAGCGATGTCGAGGTCCGCCTTCGCCAGCGAGACGCGGACGTTATCAATGAGGGAGCGAAAAAAGGGCCACTCCTCGTACATCTCCCGAAGCTCCTCAAGGCCTTCAGCGCCTTTCTCAGCCACGTAAGACTCTAAGGCCCAGCCCATGCCGTACCAGGCGGAAACCACGTAACGGGACTGGATCCAGCTAAACACCCACGGAATCGCGCGCAGAGTCTCCAAGCTCTCTTGGTTGGTTCTCATGGCCGGTCGTGAACCGATCTTCGTCGTCCGAAGAACCCGGATAGGTGTGGCCTGGTGATAGAAATCAAGAAAACCAGGAGTTCCAAAAACAAACTCCCGGTAAAAATGGTAGGAAAGATCCGACAACCGCTCCATCCGGCCTTCCCAAAGAGGAATTTTTTTATTATGCTCCACTTCATTTTTACTGACAAGATTTGTCCACACGACCGCCGTGATGAGCTGTTCAAGATTTCGTTCGGCAATCGTGGCGTTGGCGTACTTTTGGGCCACCACCTCCCCCTGCTCGGTGATCTTGATCCGGCCGCCGAGCGCCGCGTAGGGCTGGGCCAGGATTGCCTTGTGAGATTCCCCGCCTCCGCGATCAATCGTGCCACCCTTGCCGTGAAAAAATTTAAGCTTCACATGGTGACGCTCCGCGGTTTCCGCGAGTTTTTTCTGCGAAAGATAAAGTTTCCAGTTCGCCGTGAGATACCCGCCGTCTTTGGAGCTGTCGGAATACCCCAGCATCACTTCCTGACGATCGCCGCGTGAAGTAAGATACGCCCGATAGGCCGGCGTCGAAAAAAGACGGTCCATCACCTCATGCGCCGTCTCAAGAGAACGGATCGTCTCAAAAAGCGGCACAATTCCGATGTGGCTTTTGGTGACCTTTTTTCCGGAGACGCGAATCAGTCCCGTTTTTTTGGCGAGCTCAAAAAGCGCTAGAACATCCTCGGGGGTTTCCGTCATGCTGAGGATGTAATTTTCAGTCAGATGGGCGTCAAGCTTGACCTGGATTTCCCGAAGCGTCCTAAGTTGTTCCGGGATATCGCTCGTGGCTTGCCGGAGCTTACTGGAATGGTCGCGGAAATCAAGCTTCGCCAGATGAAATCCAAAAACGCGGGCCTTATTGATGAGCCGTTCCAAATCGCCGTGCGCGGTTAATAGGCCCTTATTAGTTTCAAGACTTTCCTGGACAATCAAAAGATCCTTGAGAAATTCCTCCGAGGAAGCATAACCTCCCTTTCGTTTTTTTAAGGCAAATAGGAGTTTCTCGTGAATAAAAGAAAGTTTTTTCCGGTAGATTTCGTTGGCTTCGTAACGTTCAAGTTCTCTGGCTGACTGAGGAAGAAGTTTCGCGTCCTCGTCGAGCGACTCCTTAAGCTTCCGCGATACTTTAATAGCCGTCTGAGACTGGCTAAACCGTCGGATCAAGCTCTCAAGAGCCGTGAGATAGCGCTTTAAAATAAGGCGGCGGTGAAGCGAGGCTGTTTGCCGGGTAATGGCACAGGTGACGTTGGGGTTACCGTCACGGTCGGAGCCGACCCACGAGCCGAAACGGACAAGCGGGAAAGCGGGAATTTCGCCTCCCTTAAAATAATGGGCGTATTCTTCCCGGATTTTCTCCTGCAAATCCGCGGCCAGCCCGAGAATCGTCCGCTGAAAATAAAAGAGAGTTTGGTCCACTTCGTCCATCACCTCCACTGCCCGCTGCCGGATTTCAGACGTCTGCCAGAGAATTTCAAGCGTCTCCTTGATCTGGTTTTTATCTTTCTGCCTCTCGCTTCCGGTGAGATCCACACGGTCAAGGTTCGCGAGCTGCGAGGCGATGCGAAGCAAATGGTCCAAAACGGTCCGCCGTTTGGCCTCAGTGGGGTGGGCTGTTAGAACAAGTTCAATCTCCATGCTGGACAGAAATTTTATAATTTTATCCGAACCTAAACCCTTTTCCTTCAGGTCATGAAACAGTTTCCTTAAAGACATGTCCTGCAAAAGCTTGGGATCCCTTTCATACATGCGGATCCTGCGGACCCGGTGGGTTTCTTCGGCGATATTAACCAGCTGAAAATAGATCGTGAAAGCCCTGACAACCTTATAAGCCTCGTCGAGGTCAAGGGAGCGGATAATTTTTTTCTGTTGGGCGATAAGATCGGGGTCGGACGTGCGGCGAATATTTTTGGCGAGATTCCGGATTTCCTCGATTTTCGAGAAAAGCTTCTCCCCCTCCTGCTCTAGGACCACCTCTCCCAGGAGGGTCGTCAAAAACCGGACATCTTTTCTTAAATCGGAAAAAGGGGTTTCGCCGGAAGGAAGGTCTTTTTTACTCACGCTCATGATCGCCCGCTTTCGGCCAAATCATGGACGCGATAACGGACAAAACAAGAACACCCGCGATCACGCCCAGCGCGGCGCCTACAGGGATGTGATAGAAATCGGCCAACAGCATCTTGACGCCGACGAAGGCCAGAATAAAAGAAAGCCCATAGTGAAGATGGTGAAAAAGCCTCATGACACCCGCGATCGCGAAATAAAGAGCGCGAAGCCCCAGAATCGCGAAAATATTCGAGGCGTACACAATAAAAGGGTCATGCGTAATCGCCAAAATTGCCGGGATTGAATCCATCGCGAAGATGACGTCCGTGATGTTGATGACATTCAAAACTAAAAAAAGCGGCGTCGCGAATAATACCCCGTTAATTCTCGTGAAAAATTTATCCCCCTCAAAATGATCCGAGACAGGCATTATTCGCCGGAAGAGCTTGATTACGGGGTTATCCTCGGGGTGCATCTCCTTGTCTTTTTCGAAAGCCATCTTGATACCCGTATAAACGAGGAAAGCGCCGAACACATAGATGATCCAATGGAACTTATGAATGAGTGTCACCCCCGTGGCGATAAAAATGCCACGCAAAACAATGGCCCCCAGGATTCCCCAAAAAAGAGTCTTATGCTGATACATCGCGGGAACTTTAAAATAGCTGAAAATAAGCAGGAAGACGAAGAGATTGTCGACGCTGAGTGATTTTTCGATGAGGTAACCGGTGAGAAATTCGAGCGCTTTTTGGGGCCCTGAGACAAAATAGATTCCCGCGTTGAAAACAAGCGCCAAGGCAATCCAGAAAGCGCTTAAGATCAGCGCCTCTTTAACCTTGATGACATGCGCCTTCCTGTGAAACACGCAAAGGTCGAGCGCCAGCATCGCCAGCACAAAAAGATTAAACCCGCCCCAAAGCAGCACTTGATTTGACAATTACATTCCTCCTAAATTTCGATCAGATTACCCTATTGCGGCCTATTTATCAAGAGCACGGCCGTCTCAATATGCTTGGTGCGCGGAAACATGTCAAACGGGGCGATTTCCTTAATCTCATAGTGTCCGCTATTTAAAATAATTTGAAGATCACGGCTGAGCGTAGCCAAATCGCAGGAGACATAAACGAGCGAATCGATGTTTTCGCAGGCGCGGAGAAATTCCGCTAATTCTCTTTCGGTGCCCTGCCTCGGCGGGTCGAGGCAAACCATCACCCGTCCTTGTCCTTGGACAAAAATTTTGGGAAAAACCTTCTCCGTCCTCCCCTGGATAATCTCCGCCTTCGTTTTCCCTTGTTCGCTGAAATTCATTCGTAGCCCGTCAATGCTCGCCTTGCTTTCTTCCACACACACAATTTTTTTCACGTTTCCCGCCGAAAGCAGGCTAAAGGTCCCCACACCTGAAAAAAGATCGTAAAATACATCCGGGTTCATCGCACCCACCCATTCCTTCACCTTTTCCGTAAGAAGCGCTGTTACAGCGAGATTATTCTGGAAAAAGCCTTTGGAGTTAACGAGAAATTCCGCTTGGCCGATCTTAACGCGGATGAAGCGGTCCTCCGCGTCTGAGACAAGCTCCCCTTGATAAGAAAGTTTGAAACCCACGCGATCAAGACCCTTCTTTAAATTAAACTTTGCCTGAAAGAGCGGTGAAAGCCTCTCGTCGACCAGGAGACAATCCTTTATCGGAATCACCGAATGGTTATCACACCCAATAAAACCCAGACTGTCCGCTTGGGGTCCTTTTTGCGTTGAACGGTGTAGCGTAACGCTGTTCCGGTAGCGATAATCCTTTGAGGAATGAGCGATGGATTTTACAAGATCACCGGGAAGCCCCAGACGGACGGCCATTTCACGGACCTGGGATTCTTTGATGCGAAGCTCTTCAGCGTAGCTGACATGCTGGTACTGGCAGCCGCCACAAACACCATAATAAGGACAGGGCGGTTCCACGCGAAAGGGTGAGGATTCAAGGACTTTGACGGTCTTGGCCTTAATAAAATTTTTCTTATCCTGAAGAACCTTCGCGATAACCGTCTCGCCGGGAAGCGCGCCCTCCACAAAACAGGCCTTGCCCTCGACATGGCCTATGCCATCCCCGCCAAACGCAGGCTTTTCTATTTTTATTTCAATATTTCTCAATCGGCGGAGGCGGTAAAAGCGGGACGGACCTTGACGCGGTTGATCCATGCGTTCACGTTGGCGTATTCGCTCCCCAACTCCACTCCCAAGCGCGGCAACACCACCAGGTGCGGCGTGAGAGAAATGTCGGCAAGAGAATATTGCCCGAATAAATATTCTTTGCCCTCCAGAAAGGAGTTCACTTCTTTAAGTGAAGCTAAAATCTCTCCACGGAACTTTATTTTGGTCTCTTCTTTCTGCTGCTCCTTGGGTTTCAAAATACATTCAATAAGAAGAAGCCCGATTTTGAGGACCAGCTGCTTGTCATAACGCGCCACCCATTCCCCAATCTTCGCGCGCTCAACCTTATCTTTGGGCAAAATAGGATTTTGGGTGTACTTGTCTTCTAAATACTCATTGATGTGGTAAGCCTCGGATAGGTACACACCACCGTCAATGATGGCCGGGACCTTGCCTCCGGGGCTTGCCTTTTTAAATTCGGGGTCCTCTTTATTGAACTCAGGCGCGTGCACATTGATTTTTTCATAGGCTACGCCCTTCTCCGCCAACACAAGTCTCACTTCTCTTGAATTACCTGACCTTGGAAAACAGTAAAGTTTCATGGTATTCCCCTTATTTTGTGTAAGAGACATTTTATCACAATTCGCTTTGGATAAGCTCCCCCATCATTTTAATGAACTGGGGATGATTGAAAACCGTGGGCACCCTCGCGTAATCGAAGCCCAGCGAACGTGCCAGCTCCGCCGCCTCCACATCCAAATCGTAAAGAATTTCCGCGTTTTCACACAAAAACCCAATCGGAACCAGGACGATATTCTTGAAGCGCGAAGGATTGAGCTTTTGAATAACTTCTTTCACGTCCGGCCCAAGCCAGGGATCGCTCGGGTTGCCGCTCCGGCTTTGGTAAGCGATATCCCAGAATTTTAGTTCAAGATGGCGAGCCACTGCAGCGGACGCTTCCGCGAATTGACCCGCGTAGCCGCTTTTGTCAGACATCGCCGTCGGGATGGAATGTGCCGTAAAAACAAAAAAACTTTCGTCCTTCTTTTCCTGGCCCCACCCTACTAGCTTTTGTTTAACCCTGTCTGACTGGGCTTCCACAAAAAGGGTATTGTTGTGAAAGGGTTCCGCATAAAGAAGCTTGATGTCGGAAAGACCCGCGTCCTGGACGGCATCTTCCACTTTCTCCTGATACTTTTCAAAACTAGCGTAAGACCGAAAAGGTGAAAGGATAAATCCCACGACCGTCTCAATCTTATCGGCTTTTATCTTGAGGAAGGCCTCTTTAAGCGACGGAGTCGAGTGCCGA
>CAZDBQ010000137.1:0-4134 GCA_964503765.1 uncultured Planctomycetia bacterium
CGCGGGTTTCTTAAGGCCCACATAGGCCCATCCCAGGTTGTAGTGGAGGTCATCCAGCAAGTCGCTGTCGTGGAATTTGCGCGTAGCCTCGGCATAAACGTCAGCGGCCTCCTCATAACGGCCCAGACTGTACAAGGCCTCCCCCTTCCACAAATAAACGTCGTCCAAGAGTTCCGAATCAGGAAATTGGCTGAGGATTCGATTATAAATTTCGAGCGCCTCCTGCGCGCGATCCAATTTTGCCAAACTTCTTGCCCGGCCAAAAAGGAAAGAGTCCTTAAGCGGAGTGTCACGCGTCTCCTCATCGAACGGCGAAAAACTCTGCAGACTTTCACTGAACTTGCCAAGCTGGAAGTAAGACCAGGCCACTCCGTGAAGCGCGTAAGCCCGGAAGGGACTTTTACCCCCCAAATCAATGCTCTTCTTGAAATACTCAAGAGCCACCCCGTACTCTCCGAGGTTGTAGGAGCAATCCCCCAAAAGATAATAGGTGTTCGGTATTTTGGGACTCAAGGAATGCTCGTTCGAGAATTCCAGCAACACTTTAGAGGCCGTCTCGTACTTTTTAAGCTCGTAGAGACACTGACCTACTTTATACTTGGACTCAACCGAAAGCGGGTGATCCTTGAAGTCGTTGATAATGTCCTCAAACTCCACAATGGCATTTTCAAAATCGTCCAACTCATAATAGGACCACGCTCGGGAATACCGGGAATAGACAAAAAAACGCGAGGAGGGATACTTCTCGATGATTTCAGAATAAAATTTCATCGCGGAGGGAAAATCCTTCGCCTTAAAATAAGTTTCGGCGAGCCAATAGAGCGATTCTTCTCGAAGGGAGCGCGTCGTGGCACTGTCCTTTACCATGGACTCAAATAGCTCTGACGCTTTTGGATAATTCTCAAGGGCAAGGTAAGACTGGCCGAGCATCAGCTGGACGTCATTTTTATAAACGGCGTTGGGGTACTTTTCCAGAAATGGCTGTGACTGGCTCTGCACCACTTCAAAAAAACCGTCTTTAAAGGCCTGCTGGAGGGGCAAAAAATCCTTCTCTTCCTCGGCAGGAGCGCCCGCGACAATGGAAGGAATGGACATTCCAAGAATTAAAATAAGCGGTAGGATGACACGGTTTTTTAGCATAGAATTTGTTATTTTAGCACATCCTTAAGAAAACGTCCCGTATGAGAGCGGGCCACTTTCATCACCTCTTCAGGAGTACCCGCCGCCACCAGCTCACCGCCCTTGTCTCCGCCCTCGGGGCCCAAGTCAATCAAGTAATCAGCAGCTTTGATCACATCCAGGTTGTGCTCGATGACCAGGACGCTGTTGCCTTGGCTTACCAGCGTCTGTAAAACAGTTAAGAGTCTGTCAATGTCCGCGAAATGAAGGCCTGTCGTAGGCTCATCCAAAATATAAAACGTCCGGCCGGTAGCTCTTTTTGAGAGCTCCGTCGAGAGCTTTACCCGCTGGGCCTCACCGCCAGATAGCGTGGTCGCCGCTTGGCCCAGCTCAATATAATCAAGTCCGACATCGTGCAAGGTCTGCAATTTGGACTTCACCATCGGAACATTGCCGAATACCGTAAGTGCTTCTTCCACGCTCATTTTGAGCACATCGGCGATGGACCTGCCTTTATAGCGCACCTCCAGCGTCTGCTCATTAAAACGGTGGCCCTTACAAATTTCGCACGTCACGTACACGTCCGGCAAAAAGTGCATCTCGATGGTTTTAACGCCATCCCCTTCGCACGCCTCGCATCGCCCGCCCTTCACGTTAAAACTAAACCTCCCCGGCTGATACCCACGCATCCGGGATTCCGGAAGCTTGGAAAAAATATCGCGGATCGGGCCAAATAGACCCGTGTACGTAGCGGGGTTGGAACGCGGCGTGCGGCCGATGGGAGACTGGTCAATTTCAATGACTTTATCAATCTCGCCCACTCCCACAATCGCCTCGTGCTTACCGGGCTTTTCCTTGGATTGAGTGAGCCACTTAGCCAACCCTTTGTAGAGAATTTCATCCACCAGCGTGCTTTTACCCGATCCCGAAACACCTGTCACGCACGTGAATACCCCAAGGGGAATTTCGACATCAATCCCCTTAAGATTATTTTCAGAGGCTTTTTTTATGATTATTTTTTTTCGCTTTCTAAAATCTCTCCTTTTTTCTGGCGCGTTAATGCGTAGTTGGCCGTTCAGGTATTTTGCCGTCAAAGAAGCCGGGTTCTTCATAACTTCTGCCGGGGTACCCGCCGCCATAATCCGCCCGCCATGCTTTCCAGCGCCCGGGCCCAAATCGACCAGATAATCCGCGCGTCTCATAGTAGCCTCATCATGCTCTACGATGATCAACGTGTTCCCCAGGTCTCTCAGAGAGGTCAAAGCGTTTAGAAGTTTCTCATTGTCCCGTTGGTGTAGGCCTATCGAAGGCTCATCTAAAACATACAACACCCCCATGAGCCCCGCGCCTATCTGCGTGGCGAGCCGTATGCGCTGCGCTTCTCCGCCTGACAGGGTGCCGCTCATGCGGTCCAAGGACAAATACCCGAGGCCGACATTTGTCATAAAACTGAGGCGAGCTCTAATCTCTTTTAAAATCTGATGCGCTACCTTTTCTTCCTTTTCGGTAAGTTTTAGATGCCGAAAAAAATGATCCGCCTTCTCAATGGACAGCGCCGTGGTTTCCATAATGTTCATTTCCTGGAGCTTCACCGCCAGCGCTTCCGGCTTTAACCGCTTCCCGACGCAGCTCTCGCAGGGGTTCAGGCTCATGAACTTATTGATCTCTTCCTTCATCCACTCCGACTCAGTTTCCTTAAAACGCCTTTCAAGATTGTGAATCACTCCCTCAAAAGACCGCCAGCCACCCTCTTCCCCGGACCCGTAAAGAATAAGTTCGCGGTGCTTTTTGCTCAAATCCTTAAAAGGCGTGTCCAAGGAAAAGCCGTGTTCTTGCGCGATCATCCGGAGCAAACGCCTCAAGTAGATAATTAATGATTTGCCTCCGCGCTTCCAGCCGGCAATCGCGCCCTCCCGTAGTGATTTTGATTTATCTGGTATCACGAGGTCGGGATCTATCTCAAGACAATTGCCAAGACCGTCGCAGCCGGGGCAAGCCCCGTAAGGGCTGTTGAATGAAAATAACCTTGGCTCCAGTGGTTGGAAACTGATGCCGCAATGAATGCAGGCGTGCAGCTCCGAAAACATTAATTCCTTTTTTTTGTCCGCTTCAAAAACAATCCTGACAGTGCCCTTTCCCACTTTAAGCGCCGACTCTACTGAATCGGTGAGCCGCTTCTTGATCCCATCCTTTAAGATCAGCCTGTCTACCACGATTTCAATCACATGCTTTTTCTTCTTGTCCAACCGTATCGGATCGGCTAATTCGTAAACTGTCCCATCCACCCTCACCCGCACAAAGCCCTCTTTTTGGATATCCTTAAAAATCTTCTGGTACTCCCCTTTGCGGCCTTCGATGACGGGGGCCAGTATCTGAATGCGGCATTCGTTTGGGGCCTTTAAAATCTGATCGACTATTTCCTGCGAGCTCTGCTGAGTGATTTTGCGTCCGCACTTATAGCAATGAGGCAGGCCGATCTTCGCGTACAGGAGTCTCAAATAGTCGTAGATTTCTGTCGTCGTCCCCACGGTCGAGCGGGGGTTGGACCCGGCGACCCGCTGTTCAATGCTAATCGCGGGAGAAAGCCCCTCAATGTACTCAACATCGGGCTTCTGCATTTTATCCAGAAACTGCCGCGCGTAAGCGGATAGGCTCTCGACGTAGCGCCGCTGCCCCTCCGCGTAAATGGTGTCAAACGCCAATGAGGATTTGCCTGAACCGCTCAAGCCCGTAAAAACGACCATCGCGTTACGGGGAATCTTGAGATCCACGCCCTGAAGATTGTGCTCGCGAGCGTTTTTGACAAAAATATAATCTTTTTCCATTTAATTTTTTAATATTTCAGGGATAGGCCGGGTATCGATCCGGATGCCACCGTCATGCTCAATGATCAGCGTGTAAATAGTCCCCGGAACAAAGACCGAACCGGGCGCCTCGATTTGGGCATTTTTGATCCCCATCCGTTTTCTCTGGTCAGGGTCAAGTGCGTACTTCCAAAACCTTGACCAAATCTCT
>CAZDBQ010000138.1:0-3890 GCA_964503765.1 uncultured Planctomycetia bacterium
GAATCCCGAATGATTCACCGGCGTAAGGGCTGGAGAGAGATTAGGGTCATTTTTCGGGAGAATGCCTTGACCATTCTTGGGCCGAATGGCCCGCTTTTTAAGGCTCAGTGGAAAACGCTGAGCTAATTTGATATACTACAGGCGCCATGACAGAAATCAAACAGGAAGAGACCCAGCAGGAGCTTTTTAACGAGTTTTCGGGAGAGCTAAAAAAAACCGAGCGTTTCCCCTCTATCAGCAGGCCGCAAAAGCCCATTCTTTTTTCCACATCGGTTGAGCAGATAATCCTTGTAAGTATCATTCTTATCCTGGCCGGCTGCCTTATATTTTTTCTAGGCATTCTAAGAGGAAAATTCTTGGCGTCCAAGGGGCAGGTGACAGCCCCGGTCAGGATAGCTCCTGAGCCAGTCCGACCGACCGCCGTTACGTCGATTGCCCCAAAACAGGCTGCGGCACCGCTGCTAAAAGTGAAGCCGTCCGCTGCTTCAGTGGCCCTTCCAGCCAAAGCTTCGGTCAAGCCATCGCCGGCGACTCTTGACCTGAATAAGCATTACACCATCCAGCTGGTCACTTATAAGAAGAAGGACCTGGCTGAAAAGGAAGTGGCTGGCCTCCGCCGGAATGGTTTTTATTCCTCGATCATAGCTAGTGGTGACTATTACCAGGTGTGCGTCGGCCAATACGCGACGAAAGAGGAGGCCAAGAAGGATTTAAAGGTTTTTGGCTCTAAATACAAAGACTGTTTTTTAAGAAGACGGTAGCTTAAGCCGTCCTAAGTCGTGAAGTTTAGCTTATAAGTTGAGCTTGTTTTAACTCGACTATTACGATAAACTTACCACTTAAAACTTACGACTTATAACTAGCAAATAGGGGGAATAGGCATGTCCATTCATTCGAGTCTCCGAAGCGGGGGAAAAGGAAGAAAGCACCGCTCGGTTTTAAAGCGCCACGAGCGCTTAAAGGTGTTGAAAGACAAAAATCTTTGGGGCGAGGGAAAGTCAGTTCTTGGCATACCTAAAGTAAAAATGCAGAAGCTTAAGGTTAAAAAGGAAAAGGCCGCAGCCGCTGGAACAGCCGCGCCAGCTCCAGGAACCGCCGCACCTGCTGGTAAACCGGCCGGTAAACCCGCCGAGGGCGCCAAGGGCGAGAAGAAGTGAGCGAAGTTTCTTTAGCCGATTTTAAGACTATTGAGCTCAAAGTCGGAAAGATTCTAGATGTTCAGGAAGTGCCCGGGGCCGATAGGATCTGGAAATTGACGGTTGACGTCGGGTCCGAAAAAAAAGAGATTGTCGCGGGTATCAAAGCTGCCTATGCCACCAAAGAGGCGCTTTTGGGAAAATCAGTCATTGTGGTGAACAATCTGGCCCCAGCCACCATACGCGGCGTTGAATCGCGCGGGATGCTCCTGGCCGCCAAAGACGGAGCCAACTTAACTCTGGTCACCATCGACAGGGAGCTGCCCGCTGGAAGTATCGTAGGTTAATCATGCATTCCCTTCACGTCGCTCTCAAGGAGCGGTCTTATCCCATCCTTGTCGGCCGGGATATTTTGAAAGATGCCGGCCAGCTTATCAAGAAGCAGAATATCTCTCAGAGGCACGCTCTGATTGTTTCCCAGAAACCCATCGCTGTCTATTATCAGAACACGGTGGCGGATTCTCTGGCAAGGGAAGGGTTTGAGACTTCCTTTTTCATCACCCCCGCCGTTAAAAGTTCAGAGGCTTCGAAGACAGAAAGCGTTTATTCCAGGCTTATCAAAAAAATAGCTCTTTGTGACGGCAAGAACGGGTCTCTTTTTCTCGTGGCGCTGGGGGGAGGCGTCATCGGTGATTTGACGGGCTTCGCGGCGGCCGTTTATCGCCGTGGGATTCCTTACGTTCAAATACCCACCACGCTCACGGCTCAAGTGGATTCCGCGATCGGGGGAAAAACAGGAATCGATTTGCCTGAGGGGAAAAATCTTCTGGGGGCTATTTACCAGCCCGCGCTTGTCCTGAGTGACCTGTCGGTCTTAAGCAGTCTGCCGGAGAGGCATTGGAGTGACGGCTTTGCCGAAGTAATCAAGTACGGTGTTATCAAGGACCCAGCCCTATTTTCTATTTTGGAAAAAAACGGTAAAGAGGGCGTGAAGAAGAACGCCCGTCTTTTGGAAAAGGTGATTTTTCGCTCCGCACGGATTAAGGCGAGGGTCGTAGAGAAGGATGAGTTCGACAAGAAGGGATTGAGGATCGTCCTTAATTTCGGGCATACGGCCGGCCACGCGATTGAAGCCGCGTCACGATTTTCAAGGCAGTACACCCACGGAGAGGCGGTGTCCATTGGAATGCTGGTTGCCTGCGATATCTCAAAGCTGATGGGCGTGCTGCGTGAGACAAGCCTTATCGAGAGGCTGGAGAAAACCCTCGTAAAATTTGACCTGCCTCTTTTTTACAAAGGATTGACGATCGAGTCGATCCTAAAGGCAGTAGGCTATGACAAGAAATTTGAGGCGGGCGTGAATCGTTTTGTCTTACCCGTGGCTATCGGCAAAACTGCGGTCGTTAAAAATATACCCGTTTCAGTGATTGCGGAAGCCCTTCAGAAAAGAAAAGGTTAGCTTTTACGGCCTATCAAGCCATTGAAAGCTGAACTTTGTTCCCCTTGTAGTCCAGGATGACCTCGTTCGGACCCACGTTGACAAGTTTGGCTCCCTGAATATCCTCACCCACCTTTATGACTTGGTCATTAATGATGCAGAACGAATCCTTGGGTGAATAGACGATCCCCGTTAGGTTAAAATTAGGCGCATGCATGGCCTGGGGAGCGAGTCCGCGGAAAAGACCCGCTTCCTCTACGCCAAACTGTGCTTTTTTGTTGCTGGTGGACTCCGCGAGGGGCGTAATCACCGCTCGTGTGGCGGAGGGGGTAGATGGTTTAAAAGGAGTCGAAAAAAACGGCGCGACAATCGGCCCCGTGATCAGAAGAAGCACCAGGACCACAAAGATTGGGGCCCAGTTAAGACGTGATTTTTTTTTGTGAAACTCCAGGTCCAGTTTCTTCTTAACACTATCCTGGTAACTTGACGATGGGATGTTCTCTTTTTCCTTCCAAGCCTTTTTTAACGCTTCATTGATAATGCTCATGACGATTGACCTCCTTCAATTTCAACGATGGATTGTTTGATGATATTCGAGTTGATAAGCCGCTGGTCCAGCACGTAACCCAGCAGAAGTGCTTTGTCGCAGACAATATTGATCAGCCGAGGAATCCCTCCGGAGTATTTGTGAACCTCATCAACGGCTTTCTCGTCAAAGAGGGGAGCCGCGCCATTGGCACCGGCGAGCTTTAGCCGGTGGGCGATATAGAGAGGAATCTCCTGACGGCCTAGAGGCTCGATGTGGTACCTTACCGAGATCCTTTGGCGAAGCTGGCGCAAGGCGGGCGAGTTGAGTTTTTCTCTCAGCTCCGGCTGCCCGACCAGGATAATTTGAAGTAATTTTTCATTTTCAGCTTCAAGATTAGAAAGCATGCGTATTTGCTCAAGAAGCTGCAAGCTCAGGTTCTGCGCCTCATCGATGATTAAGACGACATTGTTGTTCAGGGCCAATTGCTCAATGAGAAAATGATTCAGCGTCGAGAAGAGCGTCGCGCGATTTTTTTTCGGGGCGACGATTCCCAGGTCCTCAACAATCGTTTGCATGAGCTGGAGCTCTGTGAGATTGGAATTAAAAATAAAAGCTGTCTTTGTCTTTTCGTCCAGCTGATTCAGCAACGCGCGGCAAATCGTGGTTTTTCCCGCGCCTATCTCACCGGTGATCTCAATAAAACCCATACGTTCTTTTATGCCGTAGGTGAGGTAGGACAAAGCTTCTTTGTGCCTCTGACTGAGGAACAGGAAGGAGGGGTTGCTCG
>CAZDBQ010000139.1:0-3147 GCA_964503765.1 uncultured Planctomycetia bacterium
GAGCCATCGAAATCGCCACCAATCTTGATTTTCCCGAAACTATCGGCTGTGAGCACAGCGCCATTTTGTCCTAACTACCAGATAATGAGACCACGAAACTGAGGAAACCTGGTGACACTTCGACCCTGGGATTGCGTAGCAACCCCAGCAACCGAAGGAAGGAGTGTTACCGTGAACGAAGAGAACAAGCAGGAGAACCTGCCCCCGAGGGGGCAGCCGCGGCGTCGGTCGTATTCGCCTGAGGTACGGCGCAAAGCGGTGCAGTTGGCCTTGGAAGAAAAGTATCCGGCCGAGCTGATCTGCCAGCAAATGGGGATGAGCGAGGCGAGTTTAACGCAGTGGGTGCGGCGGTATCAGCAGATGGGGGAAGCCGGTTTGCACAACCGTCCTCACTCCGGACGCGGGAAAGCCAAACTGGCCGCAGCCGTCAAAGAGAAGATCGTCCAGCTCAAGACCGAGCAGCCGAGCTTCGGGGTCAAAAGAATCAGCCAATGGCTGGCACGAGTGCTGTTTCTGCGAGCCAGCCCTGAGACGGTGCGGCGCACGCTGCATCAGGAGAAGCTCCTTGATAACCGCAAGCCCAAGCCCAAGCGCAACCCGCCCAAGCCACGGTTCTTTGAGCGAGCCACGCCCAATCAGATGTGGCAGAGCGACATCTGCACGTTTCGATTGGGCGGAGCCAATGCATATCTGATTGGCTTCATCGACGATCACAGCCGCTACATCGTGGGGCTGGGACTCTATCGGAGCCAGACCACGGAGCACGTATTGGAAGTGTATCGCCGAGCGGTGGCCGACTATGGAGCTCCCAAGGAAATGCTGACCGACAACGGGCGGCAGTATGTGAGTTGGCACGGCAAGACCCGATTCCAGCATGAGCTGGCCAAGGATCGGGTTCATCACATCCGAAGCGCGCCACATCATCCCATGACGCTGGGCAAGATCGAGCGGTTCTGGAAAACGATCTGGGATGAGTTCCTGGTGCGGGCGCAGATGGAAAGCTTCGAGCAGGCCTGCCAGCGGGTGGCATTGTGGGTCAAGTATTACAACCACAAACGACCTCATCAGGGATTGGAAGGCATGTGTCCGGCCGATCGGTTCTTCTCGATCCAGAAGCAGATGCGGGAACTCATCGAGAAAGGGATCGCGGAGAACATCCAGGAACTGGCGCTGCGGGGCGCGCCCAAGGATCCACTCTATGTGGTGGGACGGGTGGGCGGCCAATCGCTGGTGATTGAAGCAGTGGACGGAAAACTCACAATGAGCCTCGACGGGGACGAGCAACCCCAATCCGCCACGGCGGATAAATCCCCAACAGGAGAAACCCATGAGCAATGCGAACAAAGAAAACAAATCCGCCACGGCGGACAAGTCAGCGGAGAAGTTGGCGGACAAGTCGCCCCGAGTCAGGAAAGAGCGAGTCTACCACAGTGCGCGGGCGCGAGTGGAAGCGGTGCTCTCGGTCTGGACCGCCAAACGGCGGCCCAGCGAGGTATGCCAGCAAATGCAGATCAACGGGGCGGCGCTCTCGCAGTGGGAGCAGAAGGCGTTGCTGGCGATGCTCGAAGCGCTCTCGCCCCAGGCGCGGGCGGCGTGGGAAATGGGACCGAGTCTGGATCCCAAGCTCAGCCGACTGCTGGCTCGACAAGCCGGTGTGGCGGAGGGCAAACTGGGGCGCTTGGAGAAGCGATTGGAGCAGCTCCAACAAACCAAGAGCTAGAACGGAGGGGCGATGAGAAGAACCCAGAGTCAGATCCAGGATGCGCAGTCGCGCCTATGGGCGGAGATGGTGGTGGCGGTGCGCAGCGGCAAATTGAGCGCCAAGGAGGCGGCCAACCGCTTGGGGGTCAGCCGCAAGACGTATTACAAAAAGGAAGCTCGGGCGCTCTCGGGCTTGATCGGTGCGCTGGGTCCCAAGCAGGGCGGTCGACCCATCCCGGAGCGGGACCCGGAAAAGGAGAAACTACAGGAGCAGCTCGAACAGTTGCAGAGGGAAAATCAAGTGCTGCGCCAGAGCCTGGAGATCCGGCATCTGCTGGAGGGGCCTGAAAAAAAAAGTCGCCCAAGAAGTAATCCAAACCATGAACACGCTCCAAGAAAAAACCCAATGGTCCTATCGGAGGCTCTGCCCGCTAACGGGACTCTCCCGCAGTCGGTTTCATCGCTGGAAAAGCCGCTTGGCACAGGGCAAAGCGGCGCTGAACAAGCCGGGGCCAAAGCCCCTGCTGGCGTTGGATACGACCGGTCTGCAAGAAGCGATGGCGCAGTTGGCGCACCACCGCCATCGCAGTAGCGGCAGCGGTTTGCTCTATGAGCAAGTGCGCCTGAGCATCTCGCGGCGCGGGTTTGCCACAATCGTGAGCCAGTCGCGGCGCGATTGGATGCGAGAGCAGGTCCAGCAAATGCAGCATCTGTGTTGGACGCTGCCGGGCAGCGTGTGGGCGATGGATGACACGGCTTTGCTGGGTCGCTGGCTCTGGCTCAACCAGATCCGCGACCTGGCCAGCCGTTTTGTGCTGGAGCCGCGTGTGGGGTCGCTCATCCATGGTGAGGAACTGGCGCTGCGATTGGACGGGTTGTTCCATGAGCATGGTGCGCCCTTGGTGCTCAAAATGGACAACGGCGCCAACCTCAAGCACTCCGCGGTGCAGGCCGTCTGTGCCGAGTATGGAGTCATCGTGTTACCCTCGCCGCCCTATTATCCGCGCTACAACGGCGGCTTGGAAGTGGGCAATCGAGAGATGAAAGAATCCATGCGCAGGATGGGCAGCGACATCGGGTGGCAAGCGGCGGCCAAGCTCGCGGCGTATCTGCTCAATCACCGCTCACGTCCCTGCTTGCAGGGACGTGCGGCTTGTGCGATGTTTGGCACTGGAAAAATAAAACTGGCAGAGTATACTCTGCCCAAGAGAAAGGAAGCGATTGATTGGATTGTACAAAAACAAATCGAGTTGTCAGCGGAGCGAGGCGCAGGTCGAGCCTCTCTCGGTGCCGCAGCCGCGTGGCGGTTGGCGGTTCAAACCTGGTTACAACGCGAGGGGCTACTCGTCGTATGGCGAGGCCCTATTGTGTCACCTGGTTTCCCAAAAAAATGGTCCCATTAATTGTTGGGCACTACAACAGTGCGATTTTACCTTTCGTTGTCAA
>CAZDBQ010000140.1:0-4725 GCA_964503765.1 uncultured Planctomycetia bacterium
CCCGCCGGGGCTAGCTGCGCGTACAACGCCCTGAGAGAGGCTTTCGGAACCCAGTGAAGGAGAATATTTTGTGAAATGGTAGTTCTCATCCTGCCGCCGGAAAATGTCCTGGAAATTTTGGCGAGCTTCCTCATCTGCTCAGGGTTGATATCGCCGAGCGGGCAGCGCACGTGCGCCGCGAAATATCCTTTTTGCTTTTGCTCAAAGGTATTGGACTTAAGCCACTCCTCATAGCCCGGCAAAACAGCGGCGGCCTCCGTGGGAGCGGGCTGTTTTAAGATGGGCGCTTTTTCCTCGTCAAATCGCAGCTTCCAGAACGCCTCTTTCCCCGAACCCGTCATAATAACTTGCTGACGTTCCGCCAAAAACTCAGTTCTAAAAGTCTCGATCCCCCACTTGGCGACGAGATACTTGATACGCGCGCGGTTTTTGTCTTTGCGCTCGCCGTTTCTGTCAAAAAGTCTTATCACCGCTTCGGCTGTAGGCAGGTATTGGTCGATGGGACAAAATTCATCAAGAAGCTGCGCGGGAAAAGGCGTGCTTCCCAATCCCCCGCCGACAAATACGATAAAACCTCTGACCTCTTTGCCATTGATCACTTTTTTCTGCGCGATGAAGCCAAGGTCATGGATACCTATCTTCGCGTAATCCTCTTCGGGGCTTCCCTCAAACGCGATTTTAAATTTGCGCGGCAAATTCTGGCAGACCGGGTGTCTTAAAAAATAAAGGCTCAAAAGGTCCGCGTAAGGGGTAACGTCAAAAAGCTCTTTGGGAGAAATCCCCGAATAATGCGAGGCGCTGACGTTTCGTACGGTGTTCCCACAGGCCTCTCTTGTCGTGAGGCCCACTTCCGCCAGAGTTCTCAAAAGCGTCGATACATCCGTGCGTTTTATTTCATGAAGCTGGATAGCCTGTCTTGTGGTGACGTGCGCGAGCTGATTAGGCGCATACTTTTCGGTAACATCGGCGATCTTCTCTAACTGCAAAGGGTTCATGAAACCATAACGAATTTTGATGCGAATCATGTGGCGATCCATAGCTCCGCGAATACCGTAAACGCCGTTCTCTAAACGGAATCTCCTGAAATCATCGGGGTCAAGCTCACCCTTTTCAAGGCGCGCGGCCTCTCTTTCAAAGCGTTGGATCTCAGCCTCATGCTCGGGCGAAAGCTCTTTAACGAGCTTCTCCTCGAACACGTCTGCCTGTGTTTGAATGTCTTTTAACGCCATTTCAATCCTCGAGTTTTGTTAATTGTAATACTAACTTTGACCCACCACAACTAAAATTCTATCCACACCTTCCTTAAAAGTCTCTGCCTTTGGAAGTAGGCTTAAAACTAAAAAATTCCCTTCTGGAAAATCGAAAAAATACCCGGGATACGTCAACACATTCTGCTTTTCAAGCAATTTCAGGGCCAATTCCTCGTCCGACAGGAAGGCGGTCATTTCTAGAACTGCGTACCAACCCCCCTCGCACTCCAGGACTCTGACTGATTCCTTGCCCTTCAACGCTTCAGTTAAATATTCCAGGTTGTCGGAGAGACGTTTCTGAATCTCTTCAATAACGGGGCCGCTTTTCGGAAGCCACGTAGAAAGTGCCCGCTGTGTGGGTGTATTAACAGAAAGATAGGTGTCCGCGATAATTTCCAATCTTTCAGCTGCTTTTTTACGGATCTCTCGGGGACCGCTGAGAATAATCCAGGACAATTTCATCTGAGGCAGACCCAGGATTTTTGAGATCCCCCCCAGAGTAAACGTTAACGCCAGTTCATTTCCGGCAAAGCTCGTTGGCTGTTTGACTTTGCCAGTTAGACTAAAATCATTGAATACTTCATCTGAAATAATCGACATGTCGCGGCTTCCGCACAATCCGTTGAGAAATTCCCTTTCGTCCTCGTGGACAAAATTACCCGTAGGATTGTTCGGGTTTACAAGAATGAGTGCTCTCGGGTCCTTAGGAAAATGCCTTTCGAGGCTTTGAAAATCAATAAACCAGGCGCCTTCATACGCAAGAGAATAGTGTGCCAACTGAACATCATTTAGGTCTGACAGGTACGAGAACAAAGGATAACTTGGTCGGGGCGCCACGGCCATATCCCCTGTATCCAAAAGAAGACGAAAGAGATACGTGTAAGCCTCACTCGTGCAAGCCGTAAGAAACACCTGGTCCGGTTCAACCTTGATACCTTTAACCGAATAATAATGACAAACGGCCTCACGCGCTTCCAAAAGTCCCCGCGGGTCCGGCTCATAGAGCAGGTTCTTCGAGTCCGTAAGCGGTTTCAAATAATCTGAATTTAGATAGCTAAAAGAACAGCGCGTAGGATTAGACTCCGTCAAATCAATCAACGGAGTCCCTTCCTTACGCTTAAGCTCCACAGCCTTGGACAAACGGTTGGAGCCAGCTTCCCAACTGGTTCGCTTCGAAAATCGCATCGCACGATTATATCGGTTTTGGCCCCATTTGTGATACTCTATTCGCTCAATCAATAGGAGGTTCTCCATGGAACGCAAAAATGTGATTACTTTCAAAGGAAATTCGTTAACGCTTTTAGGGCCGGAGCTTAAAATTGGCGATGCGGCACCCGATTTTACGGCTTCAGACGCGGGGCTTAAACCGGTCAAACTTTCTGATTTTAAAGGCCAAACGGTGGTGATCAGCGTTGTCCCGTCACTCGACACGCCTGTGTGTGAGACGCAGACGAAAAAATTTAACCAGGAAGCCGCCGCGTTGAGCGCGAAAGTACTCACGATCAGCCTCGACCTGCCTTTTGCTCAGAAGCGTTTTTGCGATGCCTTCAGCATTAAAAATGTAACCGTGCTCTCAGACTACAAGGACCGCGAGTTCGGGAACAAATACGGCCTGCTTATCAAAGAACTCGGCCTCCTTTCAAGAGCCGTCCTGGTCGTTGACCCCAATGGGAAAATTACTTACTTTGAAACCGTCAAAGAAGTGACGCAAGAGCCCAATTATAAAGCCGCTATTGAGAAAGTGAAAACAACCGCAGTCGGTGTCGCTTAAAAATTTACAACGCTGGGGCTGTGTATTTTTCTTCCTTTCCGGCGCGACAGCCCTTGTCTACGAAGTCCTGTGGCTGCGCCTCCTAGGCCACGTTTTTGGCAATACCACCTTCGCCATCTCGACCGTCCTGGCCGCTTACATGGCCGGGCTCGGTCTTGGTGGTTACGCGATTGGGCAATGGGCGGATCGCTGGCGCAAACCGCTTTTGGGATACGGCTACCTTGAGATAGGCATCGGCGTCTACGCGGCCTTTACCTTTGTTTTGATCGGTGGGCTCCAGGCCTTTTACGTCACGCTCGCGCAAAATCTAAGTTTAAACCCCTCGCTTCTTACGGCCGCCCGCTTCGGGCTATCCTCCTCCATGCTTTTTGTTCCCACCTTTCTGATGGGAGCGACTCTCCCGGTTCTGGCAAAATTCTATATCCGGCAAACGAGTACCATCGGGTCCGGTACCGCTGCCCTATACGGCTTCAACACCGCTGGAGCTGTCACCGGCACGCTTTTGGCAGGTTTTTGGTTTCTTCCGGATTATGGAACGCAAACCACCCTGATCATCGCGGTCGCTATCAACCTTGGAATTGGAGTTTTGGCGTGTTTACTTTCGCAGCGTCATTGCGAAACCTCCGAAGCGATTGCGGGGCCTGCCCCGAGCGAATCGAGGAATCTCTCTGGCAGACTGTTCAAGGTTACAAACAATCCGCGCTGGCTCCTCGCCGGGCTTCTCCTCTCAGGCCTCATCGCAATGCTCTACGAAGTGAGCTGGACCAGGGCACTCAGCGTCGTTTTAGGAAGTTCCACGTACGCTTTTACACTCATGCTCGCCACATTTCTTCTTGGCCTGGCACTAGGGAGCGCTGTCTACCAACGGATTTTGGCTAAACGCTCCGCGTCCTTCACCGAATGGGGTTGGCTTCAAGTAATCATCGCCGTTTCAGCGCTTCTGGCTCTCCCCTTCTACGAATGGGTCAGCATCCTAACCGTCCGGCTTTTCGCGCTAACGATTGACGCGCCGGCCTTTCTTGAAATCGGGCGCTTTCTCATCTGCGGTGCTTTGATGATCGTGCCGACATTCTGTTTTGGGGCCATTTTTCCCGTGAGCGCCGCGCTTTATGCCCAAAACCCCAAAGCCATTAGCCGCGATGTGGGAATTCTTTATCTCTTCAACACTTTTGGAAATATTCTCGGGTCCCTGGCAGCCGGTTTTCTGCTCATTCCTCTTATCGGAATTCATAAAACGATTCTCGCCGCGGCCATCCTCGGCGGGCTCGTGGGAATCGCGACGATCGCGACGCAAGGAAAACGCCCCGCTCTACGTTTTGCCGCGATGGCAGTCTCTTGCCTCGCCCTCTTCTCAGGTGTTTGGTTTAACCACAACGGTTGGGACCCGCGCATCCTTACAAGCGGCCTCTACATCCGCCCCCAAAGCTCCGTGGCCAAAAGTACTGTTGATATCCTGTCCTGGCTCTATGATGTCCAAAATCTTTACTACCGCGAGGGTTTAAATTGTATCGTCAACGTCGCGCAAAACGGCGATCACCGCTTCCTCAAAGTAAACGGCAAGACCGACGCCTCAACAGGACTCGACATGTCCACCCAGCTTCTTTCGGGGCATCTGCCACACCTCTTCCACCCCAATCCGAAGCGATCACTCATTATCGGATTCGGCAGTGGGACCACCCTTGCGGCATCCCTCGCGCATCCCAT